>DATMYJ010000233.1:0-18408 GCA_035561015.1 Desulfitobacteriaceae bacterium
CCTTTTTTTGCCTGCTTAAGCGGCCCCGCAAACGCAAAATCGCCTGGGAATGGAGCTGGGAAATCCGGGATTCGGAAAGTTTCAAGATCAGAGCTATTTCCTTTAAAGTCAACTCCTCCTGATAATAAAGTGCCAGGACCAGCTTTTCTTTTTCCGGCAATTTATCCAAGGCCTTGCTGAGAATGCTGCATTGCTCCTCTTTCTCTATCCTCTGAAAGGCGTCCTGGGCCTCCTGATCCATCAGAAAGTCTAAAGGAGTACCTGTTTGCTCTCCATTTTCGCCTGCATTTGCTTCATCAAGTGATGTTAGCATCAGCATTTGACCCTGGGCTAAAACAGTTTCCACATCTTTTCGTTTTATCTTCAGAAAATCAGCAACTTCCTCAGAGGAGACTGCCTGCCCCAATTGATTCTCCAGGACAATAAAAGCCTCCTGAACTTCTTTTACTTTCTGTCTGGCAGAATGCGGCACCCAATCCATTGCCCGTAACCCGTCAATCATGGCCCCCCGTATTCGAAAAGAAGCATAAGTCTCGAATTTTGCTCCCCGCGCTGAATCGAAACGCTCTGTTGCTTCAAGCAAGCCAAAAACTCCATAACTGATGAGGTCATCCTCATCAATATGCGAGGGCAAAGACATAGCCAGACGACCGGCCAAACGTTTTACCAGCGGGAGGTATCTTTCAATTTGTTCAGTAGTCCACGAGATTTTAGCTGCAGATTCATAGGCATTTCGACTCAAACCGGTACCTCCCTCATATTAGTCAAGATTCATATGTATTTATTCTTCTTTCCATCCCATCCGCCGAATTATATCAGCTTGTTGTTTATTGCCGATAATTCCGCTGACCAAAGCAGGATCCACCTGGCCGGCATAAGATCCCGGGTCTGATTCCCTGCTGCCCGAAGCAATGTTTACCTCATCTCCCAGGGAGATATCTATCTTTCTTCCCGGGGCGAGATTATTTTCAGACGCTGGCATCTCTTCACTGACATCTGCCTGGGCAGTTTTTCGGAAGAAGATCAAACTGCCTGCAATTAAGCCGTAGAGAATGGAAAAGGTTATGATGACCCGAAATACCAGCCAGCCAAAAGTTACCCCGTTTAACAAGCTCAATAAACAAACTGTCAGTGCTGCAGCCAGAGATATAATCCTGGCCCAGGAACACAGCTGCTGCTCTTTAGAATAATCCATATCACAGAAGTCCTTTCTGCCGCATTATTCTTTGCTTATTAAAAATATGACGGATTATACTGTCCCTTTCATTTTCAGAAATATTTTGGAACTCCGCTGAAACACTGTGATATACGTTATTCTCTAAAGCTTGAACCCGCAGAACACGAGCAAAGGTATTAATTTGCCCGCAAGGTAATTTCAGTTGCAGATAAAGCCGCGAATCTTGCTCTATTTTTTCCTCTGTTCTGAAATAAAGGCCGCCTCCGCTGATATCAAGCAAATTTCCATGTTTGGGATCACTCAGACAATTTGCCCTCACTGCCTGATATTCCAGCGGTGAATCATCAGATATTCTCACAAAATTTCGGCGCTGAATTTTTCTGATATTATCCGGAAAATCCAGGATGAACACCGGTATGGGAATTGCTGTCCTCTCTTGAATAACAGTGCTGAAAATATAGGCTGAATTCTCATCGTGAAAATATATCTCAAAGGCAGTACCTGCCCGCAAAGGGAGAATTGACCCCTGGTAATAAGGGGCACCGATTGATAAAGTATTTCCCTCAACTTTATCTACTCGTGTTTGGTAATTTCCCTGATATTCTCCCTCAGAAATTTTAAGTTTAACTGCTGCTCCTGGAAATAATTTATCCTTAAAAGTCAAAGTAAACCCTCCTTTCTGGGCAACAGCAAAAAATATCAGAAATTTCTCAGTAAAGAATGCAAAAATCCTCTTATGCCTCTGTTTGGAACCTGAAGATTCAGACCCATGATCGTACCAGCTATCCACTGAATACATTTATACGCAGAACTTTCCGGATAAGATAAAGCTACAGGTTCCTGACTCATAATAGCTCGGCCCACATACGGATCATCATAAACCCAGCCCAGGAAGTTCAGAGAGCCTGACAAAAATTTACATACTGTAGCTGCAAGTCTCTCATATGTATCCCGAGCCTCCGACTCTGTATGCACACGGTTTATGACAACACTCACTCTATGCTCGCCGTTCGCTATATCCAAAGCTTTCACAAGTCCATAGGCATCTGTCAATGATGTCGGTTCCGGAGTTGTAACCAAAACTATTTCATCTGAAGCCCGCAGGAAATTGATAACTGTCTGACTAAGGCCGGCACCGGTATCAATAATCAGGATATCGGCGTATTTTTCCAATCTGCCTATATTGGAAAGCACATTCAGAAGCTGCGACCGTTCAAGATTGGCCATTTCCTGAACACCTGAACCGCCAGGTAGAATTCCGATTCCCTTGGGTCCGGTCAAAAGAATTTCTTCGATGGTCTTTTCCCCGGCAATCAGATGTTCCATTGTAAAACGGGGTGTCAGGCCAAAAGCAATATCCACATTAGCTAAACCGAAGTCTCCGTCCAGGATTATTACCCTGTAATCCAACTCAATCAGGGCAAGGGCTAAATTAACCGTAAAATTAGTCTTGCCGACTCCGCCTTTGCCACTGGTGACAGATATAACCCGCAATTTAGTTTTCGGTACAGGAATCTCTGCTATTAACTTGCGGAGAACTGCTACTTGCTCATACATACGAATTCCCCTTTTCCAGGATATAAGAAACCAGCCGCTGAGATGTGGCAACCTCGATATCATCCGGCACATTCTGGCCATTGGTTATGTAGGCCGTAGGTAAATTTGTCTGTTCCAGCAGGTTCAGGATGGAGCCTGCACTGACTGTTTCATCCAATTTGGTGAAAATCAAATGCGTGGTAAAAGATTCAAAAGATTTCAGCACCCTTAATTGATCCATGGTTTGAGTTGTGGCACTCATAACTAAAATTGTCAGATCAGGACAGGCCTTATCCAGAAATGCTCTCAACTCAGATACATGTAAATAATGCTGGGGACTGCGTCCTGATGTATCAATAAAGATCAGCTCCTTATCGGTATGTCGGTTCAAGGCTTCCCGCAGAGCTGACGGGGTTGTGGCAACTTCAACAGAAACCCCGATCAGCTCACCGAAAGTTTTCAGCTGTTCTACTGCGGCCACCCGATAGGTATCCACAGTTATCATAGCAACTCTCCTGTTGTCAATGACCTTAAAACCAGCTGCCAATTTACCTATAGTCGTTGTTTTACCAACACCAGTTGGGCCAACTAAAGCAACAACCCTTGGTTTGCTGCTCCCCGGTTGAATGGCAGCTGTATTACTGCACATTCTACCGACAATTTCTTCAAGCTCAGTCCGGACTTTTGCCTCATCATGCCATTCAGTCTTAGGGAGTTTCTTCTGAATTTGTAAGATTATTCTACTAACCAAACTCTCACTCATACCCCTTTCCTGCAACATTTCTGCCCAAGGCTGAAACGGAACAGGCCAAGCCGTCTTTTCCTCTCCGAGATCCTCCATTTGTTTGTTGATTGTCTTCAGAATCTTTTTCATGTCACAAATTTCCTGTCTGAGCAAATAAGCATCTTGTTCAGGCCTAACCTCTACTGCCACAGAAACTTTTTCCGCAGCCTTTTTCTTATAAACAGGAACATCATCCACAGCTGCAGTTATTTCAACTTTTTGCTTAGCGAAAAAGCCCAGGAAGCCACCTACTTTATATTGCCGGGTTTGTAAAATTACTGCATCTGAACCTAGTTCCCTTTTAATTTTACTCATAGTATCAGCAACATTTTCCCCGACATATCTCTTAACTCGCACGACTCAACACCACCATTCCAACAGCTTGTACCTGAATTCCATGGACGATTTCGTTATACGATAAAATATTAATCTGGGGTAATTGACGTTCTATCAACCGTTTCAGATTTATCCGAACCAGCGGGGCACAAATAACGATCGGATTTAAGCCTTTGAGCGTCATTTTCTCTGCCTCATTAGTCAGACTGCGCAGGAGTTCCTGCAAAATAGCCGGATCAAGTGATAAGTAAGTACCATAATCTGAGGGTTGGATATTATCCAAAATCAGTTGTTCCACCTGAGGATCAAGGGTAAGCACCGGCAGTGTCTTGTCTTTACCGACCAGGGGCTGAAGTATTTGCCTGGCCAAAGCTTGTCTCACATGTTCTGTCAAGCGGTCAATATCTTTGGTTGTGGCAGAACAATCCGCCAAAATTTCCAGAACGGTAACCATGTCGCGTATAGAAACCCGTTCCCGCAGCAAATTACTCAAAACTTTTTGAATTTGGCCTAAAGTCAAAGCATCTGAAGCCTCATCCACAACTGTTGGAGCCTGCTGTCTGGTATTTTCCATAAGTGTTTTGACATCCTGACGGCTTAGAATCTCCCAGGCCTGGGCTTTAATAACTTCCGTTAGATGAGTGGCTAAAACTGTGGGAGCATCAACTACTGTATAGCCGGAAATTTCTGCCTGCTCGCGATGACTGGCATTAACCCATTTGGCATCCAGGCCGAAAGCCGGTTCCTTGGTAGGACTGCCAGGTATGGTATCTTCATTTAAACCATTGCTCATTGCTAAATAATGATCAGCCAGGAGCTCTCCGGCAGCAATCTCCACCCCGCGCATTTTTATAGCATATTGATTTGGAGTCAGATTCATGTTGTCGCGCACTCTTATTTTAGGAACAATAAAACCCATTTCACTGGCTATCTGCCGGCGAATCAGGACAATGCGGTCCAATAAGTCTCCACCCTGTTGGGCATCAACCAGGGCTATTAAAGCATAGCCTAGTTCCAGCTCCATATGATCAATCTGCAAAAGGTTAAGCACATTTTCCGGCTTTTTGCTCTCTTCCAGGGCATTTTCCCGTGCTGCAACTGTTTCCTCGGCAGCAACAATCTTCGTACCTCGCCGGACATAAATTCCTATTCCGGCAGTAAGAGCAGCAAGCAATAATAAAGGAACAGGCGGCAAGCCCAGCATGGCAAGGATTATCAGAACAATAGCAGTTATAAACAGGGCCTTATGGGTCTGGAAAAGCTGCCCTGCTATATCATGCCCCAGATTATTATCAGAAGCTGCCCTGGTGACTATCAAACCAGTAGCTGTTGAAATCAACAGGGCAGGTATCTGGGTAACCAAGCCGTCGCCAATTGTTAGTAAGGTATATTTATGTAAAGCATCCAGAAGCGGCAAACCCTTCATGACAACCCCAGCAATAAAACCACCGATAATATTGATAATAAGAATAATAATGGCAGCTATAGCATCCCCTTTGACAAATTTGCTGGATCCATCCATGGCTCCATAAAAATCGGCTTCCTCCTGAATCTTCTTCCGGCGGTTGCGAGCTTGCTCTTCATTGATCAACCCAGAATTAAGATCGGCGTCGATGCTCATTTGCTTTCCAGGCATGGCATCCAGGGTAAACCTTGCCCCAACTTCTGAAACACGTTCGGCGCCTTTGGTAATAACGATAAACTGTACCAATACCAGAATTACAAATACGATGAAACCCACAACAGGATTACCCTTAATCACAAATTGGCCAAACTGCTGAATAACATCTCCGGCATATCCATCCAGCAGAATAAGTCTGGTGGTTGAAATATTCAAGGATAATCGAAACAAAGTCATGGTTAACAATAAGGAAGGAAGTACCGAAAAATCCAAAGGATCCTTGGTAAAAACAGCGAGCATTAGGGTCAGAACCGAACCGGTTATATTTAGAGTAATCAGGATATCAAGCAGGAAAGCAGGTAAAGGAATAACCATCATAACAACAATTCCTACAATTCCCAAAGCTGCCAAGACGTCAATATTGGATTGCAAGCGACGAAATGAAATTGCTGCCACTAATTACCTTCCTCTCGTTTATAATCTTTTCCCGAAATTTCTCTTCTTTTTAAGCCGATATACAAAAGCCAGAACTTCTGCCACAGCTTTATAAAGATCATTTGGTATTGTCTGCCCTATTTCCACCTGAGTATAAAGAGCACGGGCCAAGGGCTTATTTTCCATAATCGCTATTTCGTATTCTTCGGCTAACTGCCGTATCCTCTTGGCAACCTCATCCTGTCCCTTAGCCACAACAAAGGGTGCTTTTTTTTCCTTTATATCATAGCGCAAGGCTACAGCAAAGTGGGTAGGATTTATGATAACTACATCAGCGTTCTTAAGATCCTGCATCATTCTGCGCATAGCCATGGCCCTTTGCTTTTTCTTGATCTCGGCCCGCAGTTCGGGATTGCCCTCTGTTTGTTTAAATTCCTGTTTTAACTCTTCGTGAGACATACGTAAATTTTTTTCGTGCTCCCACCACTGATAGATATAATCGAAGATTGCCAGTATCAAAAAAAGGATAGCAATTTTCCAGGCTAAAGCAGCAATTATCTGACCAAGAAAGGCAACACTTTGACTGATATCCACTTGCTGCAGAGAAGGGAATACCTCTAAATTATCACGAATACTGGCGTAAAGAAAATAACCAGTCAGGAGGACTTTTAACAGGGATTTAGATAATTCTACCCAGGCTTTCAAGCCAAACATGCGTTTAGCTCCGTTGATAAGACTAATCCGGGAAAGCTGGGGTTTGATCGGTTCAAAAGTAAAGAGCGATCCAACCTGAAAATAATTACTGAGCAAAGATAACACCACTGCCGCACCTAAAATTGGTGAGAGGATGATAAAAATCTGGCCGGTAAGATTAAGCATTAAATCTGATACAGAATTTAAAGTCCAATCAGTTTTCAGAGACCAGACATAGCCAAATAATTTTTCTGTCCTTTGCAGCATTTCCGGAAGCCAGAATTTCAGAACTCCCAGGAAACCCAAGAGAAGAATTGCTGAGTTGAGTTCCGTACTTTTAAAAACCTGGCCTTTTTTCCTGGCTTCTTGTCTTCGCCGGGGTGTTGCTGGAAATTGTTTTTCACTCATTGTTTCCACCCCTGATAAAATTGGGTCAGCCAAGCCAGGCTGGAATCAAACAAATGAGTTATTGTTCCCCCAAATAAGGGAATCATTAAGAAAAGCACAATAAAGCCGAAGAGAATTTTCAGAGGGAAAACAACAGAAAATATGTTGAGCTGAGGTACAATCCGAATTAAGAGGCCTACCCCAAGATCAGCTAATAAAATCGCCCCTATAACCGGAGCAGCTATTTGCACAGACAAGACAAAGATATTGGCGGCTAAGTTTACATAAAACACAAACCCTGCCGGTGACGAAGAGACATTTATAGGAATAAAAGTATAGCTCTTGACCATTGCAGCAATGAGATAATGATGAGAATTTGTGGCCAGCAACAACATTGTAGCCACTACCAGCTGAAAATTGCCCATCAGGGGACTCTGCATTCCATAGACTGGATCGATAATATTACCCATCGTAAAACCCATCTGCAAATCAATCAGCTGACCGGCACCTTGCAACACAGCCGTCAGAGCATAGATGATAAAGCCAATAACCAAGCCAATCAGGCTTTCTTTAATTACTAATGCTATCAGCAGCAGTACTTCACCAGGTATTTCAGGTTGCCAAGCTGATGCCAGAGGATAAAGAATGACAGATAAACTTCCGGCTATACCTATTTTTATTAAGACCGGCACTCCTCGCGCCCCAAAAACCGGAGCCAAGATTATCATTCCGGTCCAGCGAGCAAAGATAAGTATAAATAAAGAGAGGTTCCACTGGAGCAGCTGTGCCAAACTCAAGTTTCAATCCCCTCCGTTGCTAGTAAGTCGCAAATGTCGCTAATTGAGTAAGCAGATTGGTTGTATAGACAGTAAGCACATTAAGCATCCAAGGCCCCAGTAAAAGCAGGACTGCTGCTATGGCCAATATCTTGGGAATAAAAGAAAGAGTCTGTTCCTGGATCTGGGTCATAGCCTGGAATATGCTGACAAGAAGCCCGACGAGTAAACTGACACCCAAAATCGGACCTCCAACAAGAATTGCAGTGCTTAATGCTTCTTTAGCTATGCTTAGAACCTGATTCTGAGTCATTGACATCTCCCTTTTATTTAGCCTGATTCAGGATATCGGATAGTTTCTGTACTATCTGATTGATAATATATAATAATCATGTGTTAATTTAAATTATGTATTTTTATTAATGAAAACTTGTCACCAGAGACTGCACCATCAGGTGCCACCCATCAACCAGAACAAAAAGCAATAGTTTAAATGGTAAGGAAATCATCATCGGCGGAAGCATCATCATGCCCATCGACATCAGAACACTGGAAACTATCATATCAATAACCATAAAAGGAATAAAGATGGCGAAGCCCATCTGGAAGGCTGTCTTGAGCTCACTGATTACAAAGGAAGGTATCAAGACATAGGTCGGAATGTCCCCATATGTCTGGGGCCGTTCTGTTTTGGCCAGACTGACAAATAGTTCTAAATCCTTTTCCCTCGTTTGCTTGAACATAAATTCTCTCAGGGGTTCTTCAGCCTTATTCAAAGCCTCGTCCTGGCTTATACTTGTCTGAAGATAGGGCTGTAAAGCCTGAGTATTAATCTGATTCCAGGTTGGGGCCATAATATAAAAAGTCAGAAACACAGTTAACCCGATCAGGACCTGATTTGGAGGCATTTGTTGAGTTCCCAGGGCATTACGTACAAAAGAAAGAACAATAATAATCCTGGTAAATGAAGTCATCAGAATCAAAATGGCAGGCGCAATCGAGAGTACTGTTAATAGAAGTAAAATCTGCAGAGATGTGCTCACTTGTTGGGTAGTCCCATTTCCAAGGTCAAGGGTGAGACCGGCTGCCCTTGTCAGAACTGAATTGCCCAGTACGCCTGCAGAAGTCAACATAGCCAGCAAGAACCATTTCCCTTTTTTTCTGAACGCCTTGAGAAAGACCGCCACTACTTCTCAACCTCCCTGAGCAATCGCTCCAATTCAATTGAAAAAGCATCTTGGCCTTTTCGCTTTCTTCGGGATTTACGCTTTTTCTGAGAAGCCTTACTCATGAGGCGTACCAGGCCCCCCTCTATTTGCGGAAGAGAGGTATTAGAAATTTCATCCAATATCTCTGCGGCTACATCCGGATTATCGATCTCACTGATTTTAATCAAGTGATAGTCAGAACCGCAGAGCACCTGCAACCTGCCTGCTATCTCCACAAGATAAAGAATTTGTCGTCCTCCCAATACCTGACGGTCAAGAACACGGACCCAGGGAGAATTCAGACCACGTGCCGCAGAAATATTTAGACGTTTGATGATCCACAGAGTAATTATCAGTAATAATATGACTACAAGCAGTGTACCCAGGAGACCTCCCCAGGAGAAAGAAGTGACAGAGGCTACCCCGCTGTTACTTAAACCTAAGCTATATGGTTGTCCCTCTATATTTGACATATAATATCAGCGCCTTCACATTGGTCTTATAACCGTTCAATTTGAAATGGTCTTATATGCATAAGACTAATTTAATGTTTTCATGCGTTCCGCGGGTTGAACGATATCAATAACCCGAACCCCAAAGGTTTCATTGATGACAACAACCTCACACTTGGCAACAAGTTTTCCGTTAATTATCATATCTACCGGCTCCCCAGCCAAGCGATCCAGTTCAATTATTGAACCAGGACCCATGTCCAGGATCTCTTTTATGGTTTTTCGGGTTTTTCCAAGTTCTATACTTACCTGCAAAGAGACATCCAGTATTAATTCCAAATTATCAGCTTGAGGCATAGGCTGTCCGGCATACAAAGGAGAAAAATGAGCCGGCTGAATCTGGGCCTTTGGTCCGGAAGTATAATGTGATGGAGCAAAAGCAGGATTACCAGGCATGGTCAGCGGCAAAGGGATCTGGCTGGTGACAGCGGAAGCAAGATCAACTGCATCAGTTTTCTCCGCCCCGCCCCATAATTTATCGGCTAGTTCTTTTGCTGTAGCGACAACCATTATCTGCTCAATAACACTGTCAAGCAGATCCTCTATAACAATACGGTAGGAGATAAATACATAAGTCTCAGTAAGCAAATCACTATTCAGAACATTCGAGAGATTATCCAGGACAATCCGGGACGGATAATAATCCACCGCCGAATTCATCATTTGCTTCAGTACTTCAGAAATAGCCTGAAGATCTTTTTCTGATATGTCCTCACGTGGTGTTGTTCCTTCACCGCCGGTCACAAGATCACTGATTACAGCTCCGTCATTTGGTGCTAAAATCAGTGAATTTGAGCCTTCAGAATGAGAATGGTTCCCTATATCTGCGATTATCATTGGCCCCGGGTTAACCTCCCCGATTTGCTGCAGCCCGCTGACTTCCAGATTTAAGACAGTAATATTTACTTTCTTCCCTGAAATTTGAGCCAAAGTTGTTGCAGCATTTCCGGCAAAATTTTCAGCTATTTTTCTGATGGCATCCTGCTCCCCGGCGGTGAGTGCCACCTTCATTGTTTCCTCATTTGATTCTGGTTCCAGAGTACTCTTGAGAAGAGCATCAATTTCCTCTTGGGAGAGCAAACCGTTACCCATTCTGATCCCCTCCATCTTTGACAATTTCAACAAGCCGTACCGCTAGCTGTTCTTTGTGCAGGCCAGGTATACCCTTAAACTTAATATTGTCTCCCACATAAACAGGGAGAGGGTCCTGAACACTCTGACTCAAAGGAATAACATCACCCGCGGCAAGATTCAGTAAATCCTTAACCAATATCTCCGTGGTCCCGAGAAGAGCCATGACATCAACTTTGGCCTTTTCTACATTTTGCTGTAGCAGCTTAACATATTGGGCCGCGTTAGTACTGGCTTGAGTTGAAAAGAGAAAGGAGGTACTCAACTTATCCAGGACAGGTTCTAAAACCACATAGGGTAGACAGATATTGATTACCCCCCCCATCTCTCCTATCGTTACTTCCACTGTAACTAAAACAACTTGTTCGTTTGGGGTCATAATTTGGATAAACTGAGGATTTGTCTCCAAGGTTAAAAAACGGGGGTTTATGGAGTATACTTCCTCCCACGCCTCTTTTATCAACCCCATCATCTGAGTTAAGCGTTTTTCAATTATCGTCTGTTCAATCTCTGTAAGAACACGATTTTTTCCCAAATCTTGTCCATTACCGCCTAACAGAAGTTCAACTACTGAGAAAGCCAGGCTTAAACTCATTTCCATCAAAACTCTTCCCTCGAGGGGATTAAGGCAAAAAATAGCAAGTATTGTTGGATTAGGCAAAGAACTGATAAATTCATCATAGGTCATTTGTTTAATTGAAAGTACCTTGGCATCCGCAGTTGCATGAAAATGTCCTATAAAATATGTTGTCAGTACCCGGCAATATTTATCGAAAATATTTTGTAGAGAGTGAATTTGGTCTTTGGAAAACTTATTCGGGCATTTGAAATCATATGTGCGTATTTTTTCAGATATTGTTCCGGCATCAGTACATTGGTCATTTACATGTTTTTCTGACTGTGTGCCTGGTAAGGCGTCAATCTTTGTCCAAGGTAAAACGTCACCCATACAACCATCCTTTTCCTTAAAACATTCTTTGACTAACTCTATTGATAAACAAAGGATTCGAAGAGAACATTGGCTACCTTGTTGTCAGTCACTGTGTTTAATTTAAACAGGAGATCCTGCCGAAGTTTTTCTCTGGCTTCAGGTGTTTGTATGTCTGCCAACGATTTATCTGAAAGAACCACATTAATAGCATCCTTAAGAAATGCCAATTTTGACTTTAAAAATTCCTCCGATTTTGAATTAACTCCTTCAACCGTAATTGCAGTCTTCAAAAAAGATCCCCCCTGTAAATTAAAAGTGAATTCACCAATAGGCACTAGGGGACCGTCATTATCAGCTGCCGTACCAGACTGAACCATCCTCGATTTAACAGCTTCAGCATTACCTTCCGCCGGGGAGTTCTTAAAAAGATATTTCTGAGCAGCCATAGTTCCTCCAATGCCTGCCCCGATTCCTAAGATAAATACAATGATGACTAGAAACAATGTTTTTTTAGCCATTACTCTTACTCCCCTGCTTCAGAATATAGCGGATGACATTTTTTACGAAAATGTGTTATTCGCTCGATAAGGACCTCAATCGACTCCTTAACCACATATTTATTCCCGCCAGTCAAGGTGACTACCGTATCCGGAGTTTCTTCCAGTGTTTCAATGAGATCAGTATTTATAGCAAACTCTTTATCGTTTAAACGAGTTACTTTAATCATTCTTTAATCCTCTCAAGATCAGATGTCCTTATTGTCAGCTTGCGGCAGTATTGGTCCTGAGCAATTTCATCCAGATTTAATTGTTCCCTGTGGTCTGACTCCAATTTAAAAGCTATTTCCTGCTTTTCTCTTAAACGGATCAGTTTTTCAGACTCGCGTTTGGCTTCAATAAGCTCCGAACGTCTCCTCTCCACCACTTCTTCCTGCAGGACCAGCTCTTCTTCCCGTTGGCGTAACAGATTCAGTTGTCTAAATGTGAAACCAGACCACATCCCAAGGCTTTCAGGCTGATTTAATCCCGCCTCGCGCTGACCGTTCATCGCTTTGTGCCAATCCTTTTTTTGCTCGTCCCGGCTTATACTTCTCTCCTGCAGGACAGCCGCTTCCTTAGCCATTTGAATTTTTCTTTCATCAACTTTTTGTTCAGCCAAGCGCAGACAAGTCTTTAACCTGAACTTAAATAAAGGCATTATTCTTCCTCCTGAAATATGGACTGCAGCTGTTCAAACATGGCTTCATAACCAGACTTTTCCGTTATCTCCTGACAGACAAAATTCATAATTTTTTTTCTCTTACTGATAGCTGCATCAATTCCTGAATTACTGCCATGGACATAAGCCCCGATATCTATTAGATCCTTTGCTTCATTATAAACAGCCAGATATTTACGAACCTCCCTGGCCAATGTCTGATGTTCGGGTTTGACCACATCGCCCATGACTCTGCTGACTGACTGCAGAATATCAATTGCCGGATAATGATTCTTCATAGCTAATTCTCTGGTTAAGACTATATGCCCGTCAAGGATACCTCTCACAGCATCAGCAATCGGTTCGTTATGATCATCACCGTCAACAAGAACAGTATAAATACCTGTTATGCTGCCTTTAGCTGCCATCCCTGCCCGTTCCAGAAGTTTCGGTAATAAGGAAAATACTGAGGGGGGATATCCTCTGGTTGCCGGTGGCTCACCAACTGTTAAACCCACCTCTCTTTGAGCCATGGCAAAACGTGTTACTGAATCCATCATCAGCAAAACATTCAAACCAAGATCACGAAAATATTCTGCGATTGCCGTCGCTGTAAAAGCTGCCTTCAGGCGGACCAGAGCAGGCTGATCGGAAGTAGCCACAACAATTACGGAACGGGCAAGACCAGCTTGTCCCAGATCCTTGTCAATAAAATCCCTGAGTTCCCTGCCCCGTTCTCCTATGAGGGCAATGATATTGATATCCGCAGCTGTATTCCGGGCCATCATTCCCAGCAAAGTACTTTTTCCTACTCCTGAACCTGCGAAGATCCCCATCCTTTGTCCGCGGCCTATCGATAACAAGCCATCAATAGCCCGCACCCCCACATTCAGACTTTCTGTAATTCTGGGGCGCGAAAAGGCGTTGGGCGGGGAATTTTGCAGAGGGTAGGCAGCCTCGGTTAACAGCGGTCTGCCATCTAAGGGATGACCCAGTCCATCCAAGATTCTCCCAAGCAGTTTGGGACCTGTATTGACTGTCAGCCTGTGTCGGCGGGGTAAAACCCTGTCCCCCGGGGAAATCCCCTCAAGTTCTGCCAAAGGCATGATCAGAGTCATCGGGCCACGAAAACCGAGCACCTCTGCCGGTATTTCCCGACCATCACGCGCCACAATATGACAAAATTCTCCTACACTAGAGCGCGGACCTGCCGACTCTATCAGCAGACCCACTATCTTGGAAACCAAGCCTTGTGCTGAGACAGGGTTGATCAAATCAACCTTCCGGGCCAGTTGATCCCAATCTCTCATTCCTGAGTTCCTCCCGCAAGATCATTTCCATTTTTTCTAATTGGGCCTCTACTCTGGCGTCAAAAATTCCCTCCTGGCATTCCAGAAAACAATCTCCCTGAGCAAGGGTTTCATCAATAACCCAGGGACAAGGTAATTGATCTTCCGAAGAAAGGGCCTTAAGCCAGTCTCTGTCTTCCGGTGCTATATGTAAACGCCAGCCTTCCCTTTCTTTGGGTAAAAGCACAAGCGTTCTGGCAATATCAAGTAATTTCCGGGGTTCCAATTCCAAGGATATCCCAGTTAGACGTTTAGCTACTCGCATCGCCAAATTGAGCAAAGAATCATCAATTCTGCAATATTCCTCATGTAAAGCTCTCTGAGCCATACTAAAAAGTGATTTTGCCTGTTTTGTAATTTCCCGACTCTCAATCTCGGCCGCTGCCAAGCCTTTCTGGTAACCTTCGGAATAGGCCTGCTGTTCAACTTGCTCTCTTATAGTTTCAGCTAATTCTTCCCGCAACTGTTCCTCCTGTACTATGGCACGTTGGTGAATTGCCTCAGCTTCAATTTCGCTTTGGCGAATAATCTCATTTGCTTTAGCCTCTGAAGAACCCAGGATTTCTTTTGCCCGCCTTTCGGCTTCAGTTAATATATAAGAAACACTTTGTTCAGCCTCAGGCAGGCTGTCAGCAGCAGCTTCAGAAATTTGCGGTTGTTGTTCAAAATTTTTTGCATCTGTTTCAGGATTTGACCGGGCACAATTGTCCGAACTGTTTTGCACTAAACGAGGTGTCATAACTTCAATTGTATGACTTTTATAGACACATCCTTTAGTAAACAATCTCATCACTACCACCTCTGGAAATTACAATAGCGCCGCTTTCTTCGGAGCGGCGAATTACCTCGACAATTCGTTGCTGGGCCACCTCAACATCCTTTAAGCGTACAGGACCCATAAACTCCATATCTTCTCTAATCATATTCGCGGCTCTTTCCGACATATTGCTCAAGATCTTGGTCACTACCTCTGTATCAGCACCTTTCAAAGCCAAAGCCAGATCCTTGGTTTCCACTTCACGTAATACCAGCTGCACTCCGCGGTCATCAATCATAACTATATCTTTAAAGACAAACATTTTGTGTTTGATCTCTTCCGCCAAATCAGGTTCATCAGATTCCAACAAATCCATAATACTTTTTATAATTCCGGGATCAGCCCTATTCAGCATGTCTACTACACTCTGGATACCGCCTGAGCTGGTATAAGCTGACGAGGATAAGCTGGAAATCTTGCGTTTCAGCACGTTCTCAATTTCTTTGAGTACATCCGGGCTGGTATGACCCATCAGGGCCATCCGTTTGACTACATCTGCCTGGCGTTCAGGTGTCAGGCCAGAGATTAAAACCGCCGCTTTATCTGCCGGTAAATTAGCCATAATCAGAGCAATGGTTTGGGCATGTTCTCCCTGGATAAAGGACAAGAGTTGTTTCGGGTCAGTGCGGCGCACAATATCGAAAGAACGCGTGTTTAACGATGGTGATATTTTGGTTATTAATTCCCGGGCTTTTTGTTCGCCAAGGGCCAGGCCCAGAACATCATGAGCATATTCGATTCCTCCCTGAGCCAAATAATCATGCGCCGTACAGAGCTGGTGAAATTCCCTAAGCACACTGTCCCGTTCTTCCTGAGAAACCCGTCTGACATTCACCATTTCCAAGGTGAGTAATTCTAGTTCCTCTTCCGACAAATGTTGCAGTACAGGTGCAGCGTGCTCGGGTCCTAAAGCAATTATCAAAATAGCGGCTTTCTGTAATCCTGTCCTATTTTGCCCCATCCTATTTATCCTCCGACAACCATGTTTTAAGTAGGCGAGCCGCTTCGTTAGAATTTTTGAAAGTATATTGCTTAACAGAATCCCTGATTTTTTGGACTTCCTCTTCCCCGCTTACAGATTTTTCAATTAAATTTTTTGAGATCTTTTCATTCAAACTCAATTTCTCCGCTGTCTGCGGTAAAGTCAAACTATCTTCCAGGGCTAACCTGACTTTCTTTCCTGTTCTGAGGCGGGAACGCCAGTAGAAAAAAAGAATAAGCAGTCCCAGGACAAGCGCCCCCCACATAGCATAGGACAACACCTGTTGTTTAAGTTCAGCCTGAGCAAAAGCATCTTTTTCTGCCTGGATACTCGTTTTATCGAAAGGAATAGCAGCTACCTGAATCTGATCACCCCGCGCCTCGTCAATCCCTGCGGCTGAAGCAACAACAGACTCGATAGTACTGATCTGAGCAGGAGTCACAGCATCCGAATCAGCCAGAACAGAGACCGAAAGCCGTTTGATGGCTCCCGGATTAACCACCCTTTCTTCCTGCTTGGTATCCACCTGATAATTCTCAGTGGTATTGGTTTTGGTTGAGGAGGAAGTTGTTCCGGAACCCTGTGTAATCTGGTATGTCGGAATATTGCTGACAGTTCCAGGCACAGCCCCTGCGGCAGCATTATTTGTTGAATTTTCCGAAGTATCTTGTTTGCTGACAATAGCCCCCGGCCCATTGGTTTGCTCAGTTATTTTAATCTGATCAAAATCCAAAAGGGCATTAGCCCGCACAACAACTTTGCCTGCACCCAAAACTTTATCCAACATGCCTTGAACTGAACTCTGAATATTATCTTCCACGGTCTGCTGCAGCTGGACCTGAGTGCCGGACAAATGCTCCTGACTATTGCTTTCACTAATCACCTCGGAGAGGGAATTGCCGTTCGTATCGACGATCGTGACATTTTCCGGTGTCAGACCCTCTACGGAGGAAGCCATCAGGTTGGCTATAGCCTTGACCTGATCTTCCGAAATTTTTGTCCCGGGGACAAGTTTCAGGGTAACTCCGGCAGTAGCCGGTTTCTCTTTTTCTGTAAACAGGGAGGGCTCAGGCATGACAATATGTACCCTGGCATCGCTGACACCACTTAAAGTCTTGAGAGTAGTTTCCAGTTCATTCTGGAGTCCGAGAACATAGCGTAATTTTTTGTCGGCATCAGTTTCTCCCAAATGCAGCTGATCAATATTCTCAAAACTGAATTTGCTGCTTTCCGGCAGTCCTGCATTGGCTAATTGCAGCCGTACAGCTGCGGCTTCCTTTTGGGGCACCTGAATGCCGGCTCCATTATCTGTAAGCCGATAGTCAACTTTTAATTCTGTCAATTTGGCAGTAATTGTCCCTGCCTCTGTATCACTTAAATTTGTAAAAATTGACATATATTGAGGGCGACTAGCCCAGACCAGGAGTGTAACCAGAGTCGAAGCAACCAGAAGAGGAGCCAAAACTGTAATGATTTTTTGTGGACGAGATAATTTATTCCAAAATTGCAGCAAAGATTTTTTTATCTCTGCCCAGGAAAAATTCATTATATTTCCCCTTTCTCACTTGCTCTGCCTGCGAATCAGGCAAAAGGTCGCCTGCATAAATATTGTCAATACAGCCGGTTACAAACATTAAATCTGCATACGCATAATCTGATTATAAGCATCCAGAACCTTATTGCGAACCTCGACAGTTAAGCCTAAAGAAAGACTCGCTTTTTCCAAAGCGATCATGACCGTATGTATATCCTCAGTTTGCCCGGTTGCCAAAGCTATACTGGCAACATCGGCATTTTTTTGCAAAGCATCAACTTTTTGCAGTTCATTATTTAAAAATTCCATAAAATCAGTCCCGGCTTTCTGAACCTCATTCTTTGTCCCGAGATTGGTTTGATTGGAAACAGAGCCACTGCTATTGATCTGCTCAAGAGATGATAAGGGCATCAGGGGAGCAATTCCAGGAATTATAGCCACTTATTTCTTACCCCTTTCCTATTTCCAGAGCTTTTTGAGCCATGGACTTACTGGCATTCAAGGCGGTGACATTGGCTTCATAGGCTCTGGAGGCTGAAATCATATCCACCATTTCGGTGACAATATTTACATTGGGCTGACGAACATAACCGACCGGCATCCCCTCTTCAGCCACTTTAACAGCATCAGGCGAATCCGGATTATATTCTAAACGAAAAGGAGACTGATCCTCAGTAATTGAACTGACTTGAACACCATTACCAGTTGTATGTACCCCCATTTTATTGTCTAACAGGGAGGCAAAGTTTGTCTCCGGGGAGCGGGAAACAAAATGGGCTACCTGCCGGCGGTAAGGGATTTGATTTCCAGCAAAAGTTGTCTGACCGGTTCTGGTTGTATTGATATTGGCGATATTGTTGGCTATCAGATCCAGTCTGAGACGCTGCGCAGTCAAACCAGAGGCGCTGGTGTCTATTGATCTGAAAAAGTTCATTGAAACATCCTCCTGATCATTATTTCATTCGCCAGGGCAGCTGTACTTAGTTTGTAATATTCATATAT
>DATMYJ010000234.1:0-5667 GCA_035561015.1 Desulfitobacteriaceae bacterium
CCATTATTCATGTCATTTTTCATATCAACAGAAATCCTTCCATTTCATTCTTCTGACTTTTCGAGTCAGAAGATATAGTTACCTTCTTAGAAAATTGGAATCCTCTTTAATCTGGAATCGGCCCTAATTTTCTGCTAGCAACTCTGCCTCTTTCTAAGTTTACCGGTATAGCCAGGTTAGGATATTTAGAGTAATCCTGCTTTATATAGATATTAGGAAGACAAAGATAGCCGTATAATCTATGGGAACTGTATCCTCCTATTTCACTCTTTCAGAAAGGATTATTTTCGAATACATCGAAATCTATTATTATCCCACATTGTTTTACTGGAGATGAGATTATGATAGAGACACATTTAGATAAGAAAAGACAAACCATAAAGATTGGCCTAATCAGGAGCATCCCAAAACTTTTCCCCGGAGAAACGTTCAGAGCATTATTTTCGATTGGAACAGGCATATACTGTGAGCTGGAGAATTCCGCTATTTCAAAACGCGAAGTGGCAGAATTAAGTACTATGATGCGAGAATGGAATGAAAAAGGCGATGTGATCCAATTTCTTTTTAAGAAAGACTATTACTATTACAGTGTAGAAGAAGTGGTCGTTAAAACCCTCCATCCGGTGGATCTTGACCCCCGAAATGCTGCCCCCTACAGACTTATTCCGTTTT
Organism: Desulfitobacteriaceae bacterium; assembly: GCA_035561015.1. Lineage (GTDB taxonomy): Bacteria > Bacillota > Desulfitobacteriia > Desulfitobacteriales > Desulfitobacteriaceae > UBA2264. The sequence continues at coordinate 673 of DATMYJ010000234.1, forward strand.
CCACCGGTTTTATTGTAGACTTTGACCACACGCAGGAAGACTTTGACTATGCAAGGGAAGATGGAAACAAGCCTTATATGCCTCCGGAAAAATTATACGAAGCATATTGGTTAAGGCAACAGTGGTTTAAGAATCTTGGACTGGAACTGTCTCACGAGGTTAACTCTTACATCACCTCGGGACACGGCCGGGACCTGATCAATACCGGCGAAGCCATTCATGAAAAGCATATTTCTCTGATTGCCGACATGATCACCCGGGAACGCCGTAATTTACGTATCGTGCTAATTTCCGGGCCGTCCACTTCAGGAAAAACAATCTTTACCCAAAGACTTCTCACTCAGCTGCGGATCAATGGTTTAAAACCACTCCAACTAAACCTGGACAACTATTTTCTGGATATTGAACAACGCCCCCGTGATGAGCAGGGAAATTATGATTTTGACAGTCTGGAAGCCCTGGATCTTCCGCTTTTACAAGAACACTTCAGATTTCTGATCGAGGGAAGACCTATCGAAGCCCCGGTCTTTGATTACGTCGCCGGCAAACGCAGTGACAAAACCCAGTCTGTGCATTTAGGAGCGGATGAAATTCTTGTTATTGAAGGTATCCATGCCTTAAACCCCGACCTGCTGACTGTGGAAAACCGTAATACTTTATTTAAAATATATCTCTCTTCGCTCTTCGGTATCAATATAGATCCAAGGAACAGGGTACCTTCAACCGAGGCCAGGTTAATCCGCAGAATGGTTCGCGGTGATATGTTCAGAGGAGTAGGGCCCGAGCAAACCTTCACAATGTGGCCGAATGTCCGTAAAGGTGAAATAAATTATGCCTTTAAATTCCAGGAAGACTGCGATGCCATGTTTAATTCAAGTCTGATATACGAGCTTAATGTTTTGCGTCCTTACGCAGAGGCTACACTGCAGAAAATCCCGGAAAGCAGTCCGCATTACGAGATAAAAACTCGACTCCTGGACCTGCTTGCCTTTTTTGAACCACTGGAGAGTTCCACGGTTCCATTTAATTCTATTTTGAGAGAATATATTGGCGGCAGCACCTATGCCCCGGAGAAAATCATAAAAATATATTAACAGGGGTGTTCTGCCAGAAAATAACCCGCAGCTGATGGTGAACAAGCAGAGGCCAAATGGATCACATTGCAAATCAAAAAGTTGGCCGGCAAAGGCGTGAATGATCTTTATCATGGTCTGGAAATGCCCAGTAAATTTAAAATGGGCGTAAGTGGTTGTCCAAATTCCTGCGGAGAAAATCATTTCCCGGATGTTGGTATATTGAGTATGCTTAAAGGATTTAAATTGATGGTGGGTGGAAACGGCGGTGTTACTCCGCGTATAGGCCAGACTATATTCGAAGGGCTCGATGAAGAACAAGTCCTGGAGAAAATCGCCAGGATTATAAAGGCCTATTCTGCGGGGGCCAAAAAGAATGAGCGGCTCGGATAATATATCGAACTGATCGGTCTGGATATGTTCGTTAGCCAACTCGAAGGATAATCCAAATTGTGCTTAGGAATAAGTAAAGTACAAGGGGCTGTGCTGAAACTCAACTAGTTTCGGTACGGCCCCTTCCTTCCCTTAATAGCTTTTATTTTCCAAATAAGTGCGTCTTCGCATTATCAATAAGCAGTATATTTTAATGAACCCAGGCAGTGGATAAAGTACAATTAAGTTCGCAAAAGTGAAAAAAGGAAAAACCATCGGCAACTCCGAAAATGGTAAGTGACGAGCAAACCAAGAAGGAGTTGTTTACCGATGGTTTACCCTAATACTAACGCAACTTTCGAAGAAATGCTATTGAAATTCATGTCTGAAGATGATCCGATGCTTTCTATGCTCAAATGGCTGTGTGAACAGCTCATGGAAGCCGAAGTTACCACCAAAGTGAATGCCGCCAAGTCTGAACGCAATCCGGAAAGACAAGGATATCGCTCAGGATACCGGGTAAGACGCTTCGATACCCGCATGGGAACCATTTATCTTTTTGTACCCAAATTGCGCAACGGTGGCTATATTCCCTTCTTTATTAGTGAGAAAAAACGCTCCGAAGCAGCCCTGATGAACGTCATCCAAGAAGCTTATGTCAACGGCGTTTCCACACGCAAGATTGAAAAATTGGCTAAAAGTATAGGTATCCATTCTATTTCCCGCAGCCAGGTGTCAATGATCACCAAAGAACTTAATGACCAAGTCGCAGCCTTTCGGGAACGTCCTTTGCAGGAAACTTATCCCGTCTTATGGGTGGATGCTCTGTATGAAAAGATTCGTGACGGCCATCATGTCAAAAACATGGCCGTACTGGCGGTTATCGGAATTGATGAAAGCGGCCGGCGTGACATTCTGGCCATCGAACCGATGCAGGAAGAATCGTCCGCAACCTACCAGATATTGTTTGAAAACCTCAAGTCACGCGGACTTAAAAACACCTGGTTGGTTGTCTCTGATGCCCACAAAGGTCTTGTCAAAGCCGTACAAACATCTTTTATCGGCTGTAGCTGGCAGCGCTGCAAAGTACACTTTATGCGCAACATTCTGGCCCACCTGCCGGCAAAAGGTAAAGCAGTGTTTGCTGAAAAACTGAAACAGATCTGGCTGCAGCCGGACTTGGAAAGTGCCAAAGCATATGCCAATTCACTCATGGATTCGTATGAAGCCCAATATCCTGCAGCAGTTGATGTTCTGGAAACCGGTCTGGAGGACTCCCTACAGTTCTACAACTTCAAGCAAATTGATCATCGCAAGATATCTTCTACCAACATGTTAGAAAGATTGAACCGGGAGATCCGCCGGAGAACAGCGGTAGTCGGCATTTTCCCCAGCATTGATTCCTATGTCCGCCTTGTGACCACCTACTTAATAGAATATGGTGAAGATTGGTCAACCGGCCGGAGTTACATAAACCCGGAAATCATCCAATCCATCCTGGAAGATCGAAAGAAGGCCGCTTGATATTTATTAAAGTTGGGGCTCTGCCCCAAACCCCGTCCTCGCCGGAAGGCAGGTGGTTTTTTCAAACCACCAGACACCAGGATATAGGATGCTTGGGAATCAAGGGTCAAGATGAACTCGCTTCGCTCGCCCTTGATTCCCGCCAAGTGTCTTTACATAGCTATTCAATTCTTATCATTCAAAGAGTATTAGATGGTTTTTGCGAACTAATATTGACACTAACCGAACTCAATGAATGTCATCTCACTTTGCTTCGCTAAGATCTTTCTTTTCAATCCGTTTAAGACTGCATTTTACCGACTCCTGTCGACTCCCGTAGCAAAATACACGCAAGTTGATAACAAAAAAAGGAGGTTTAGAAGGCACCAAAACCGGCGGAAAACTAAACCCCCACAACAAATCCTCAAACAGACGAAACCCTTATAAACACTGTATTTAAGCCCTTCAAGCCTATTCCCACTCTATCGTGCCGGGAGGCTTGGAGGTGATATCATAGACAACCCTGTTGACGCCCCGCACTTCATTAACGATTCTGTTGGAGATCTTCCCCAGCAAATCATAAGGTAAACGGGCCCAGTCCGCTGTCATGGCATCATCACTGGTCACTGCCCGGAGAATAATGGGATAGGCATAGGTCCGGACATCGCCCATAACCCCGACACTTTTGATAGTGGGCAGGACGGCGAAAAACTGCCAGACCTCCCTGTTCAGGCCGGCCAAACGAACTTCGTCGAGAAAGATAGCATCAGCCTCCCGCAGAATATCCAGTTTTTCAACCGTTATTTCTCCCAGGATGCGAATGGCCAGTCCCGGCCCCGGGAATGGCTGGCGCCAGACAATTTCTTCCGGTAAACCCAGTTCAGTTCCCACTTCCCGCACCTCATCCTTGAAAAGCATGCGCAAAGGCTCGATCAGTTCAAACTGCATATCTTCCGGCAAGCCTCCGACATTATGGTGGCTCTTGATATTCTGCGAAGTATCTGTGCCGCTTTCCACAATATCCGGATAAAGGGTTCCCTGAACCAGGAAATCAACTTGCCCCAGTTTGCGGGCCTCATCTTCAAAAAGACGAATAAACTCATTGCCAATGGCCTTGCGTTTGGCTTCAGGATCGGATTTGCCGGCAATCTTAGCCATAAATCTTTCCCGGGCGTCCACAAAAACCAGATGCAAATGAAATTGTTCTGTAAAGGTCTTTTTCACCTGCTCAGCTTCATTCTTACGCATAAAGCCGTGATCGACAAAAACGCAGGTGAGCTGATCCCCGATGGCTCGATTCAGTAAAACAGCTGCTACTGAAGAGTCTACTCCGCCACTTAAGGCACAGAGCACTTTGCGCTCTCCCACTAAAGCCCGGATCTGCTCTATCTGAGACTCTATAAAAGACTCCATTGTCCATTCTCCCCGACAGCCGCACACTTCGAAAAGAAACATCTCCAGCATGGCCTGGCCGTCCGGTGTATGTTTTACTTCCGGATGGAATTGTACTCCATATAACTTTCTCTGCTCATCCAACATGGCAGCAACAGCTGTATGTTCCGTATGGGCAGCCTGGATGAACCCTGGCGGCAGCTGACCAACAGAATCCCCGTGACTCATCCAGCATTGCCTTTGTCCGTCTAAACCTCGCCAGATCCCCAGGGAAGTGTCCACTTCCAGCATTGTCTTACCGTATTCCCTTACCTCAGGCTTTTCCACAGTTCCGCCCAATTGAATACTCATTAACTGCATGCCATAACAAATTCCCAGTATCGGAATTCCCAAATCATAGATCCCAGGGTCAACAACCGGGGCATTAGCCTGATTAACGCTGGCCGGCCCCCCGGAAAATATGATACCTTTAGGCTTTCGCGCTTTGATTTCCGCCAAGGGAGTCTTATAGGAAATCATCTCCGAGTAAACATGAGCTTCCCGCACCCTGCGGGCAATAAGCTGATTATACTGGCCTCCAAAATCGAGAACGAGAACTACTTCCTGCGGCATTTTTTATCACCATTCCTTATAAATTCACCCGGTTATTTTCTAC
>DATMYJ010000235.1:0-4596 GCA_035561015.1 Desulfitobacteriaceae bacterium
CATCCTGAGTCCTTGAGAAATTGTTCAAAGATAAAAAGATAATAGGTACTCAGGAGTAATAAAGAAGAAATGGAGTAAGATGTGATGGCAAATACCAGGCGAATGCGTTTTGGAATCATTGGATGCGGTCGAATCGCTCCCAAGCATGCGGAATCTGTCATAGCTCTGGAAGAAGCCGAGTTAGCTGCGGTCTGTGACGTTGTTCCCGAGCGGGTGCAAAATTTTGCTGCCAAGTATGGAGCAGTTCCTTATGAAGATTATCGGGAGTTGTTGAAACGCCCGGATTTGGATATTATAACAATCGCCACTTCCAGTGATCTCCATGCGGAAATAGGCTGTGCAGCGGCACAGGCCGGGAAACACATCATGGTGGAAAAGCCTATGGCCATGACCCTGAAAAGTGCTGACCAGTTAATTGCTGCCTGCCGGGAGGCGGGAGTTAAATTGGCGGTGATCCATCAGAACCGCTTCAACAAGTCAGTGAAACTACTGCGCAAAGCCCTGGAAGAGGGACGTTTCGGCAAGCTTACCCATGGACAGGCGACTATCCGCTGGAATCGCGATGATAATTATTACGCCCAGGCTCCGTGGCGGGGAACCCGCCTCAAAGACGGCGGTGTCTTAATGAATCAATCCATCCACAATATTGATCTCCTGCAATGGATGCTGGGTCCGGTGGAATCGGTTTTTGGCTACACGGCGACTAACCTGCGTCATATAGAAATGGAAGATGTCGGGGCTGCTGTACTGCATTTCAAAAACGGGGCGATTGGTCTGATTGAAGCCGCCTCAACGCTCTATCCCAAAAATATCGAAGAAACCCTGAATATTTTCGGGGCCACAGGTTCTGTTATTATTGGCGGAATTGCTGTCAATCGCATGGAAGTCTGGGAATTTTCTAATTCTGAGGCTGAAAAACAAGGGATTTTTGCCGCTCAGGAAAATGATCCCCCTGATGTCTATGGCTTCGGGCATCGGGAGATCATTCTGGATATGATTCAGGCCATTCGCGAGGATAGATTGCCGGCAGTTTCCGGGGAAGAGGGCCGGAAGGCCCTGGAGATTATTCTGGCAATTTATAATTGCCAAAAGACCAGACAGCCTGTGGTGCTGCCTTTAATCGAAGAAGAGTAATCAGCTCAGGCCTGAGGCCCAAACACGGGCATAGGCATAGTTATTAAATATTACTATCTAAGAATGTTGCTTGATTCTTAATCAGGTATTTTAGAAAAGGTCGGGTTGAAGAATGCAAACATTTACCAATTCCCTGAGAGCTGAAAGTGCCCAAATTTCCTCCAGTGTCCGTATCGGCCCCTTCTCTGTGATTGGGGAAAAGGTTGTGCTGGAAGAAGGAGTAATCCTGGGGGCAGGTTGTATCCTGGCTGCTGGGGTAAGGATTGGAGCCGGCTGCCAACTAGGAAACTATGTGACTCTGGACCGGGATGTCGTTTTGGGGCAAGGGGTGCAGATCGGTGATCATACTACGGTCTGCTCTCAGGCAGTCCTGGGAAAAGACTGTTTTATCGGCAGTAATACCACCCTGGGCCGCTATCCCCGACCGGCGGCTACCAGCACAGTGAAGGTGCAGTCAGATCTTCCGGCCCTGTGGATGGGAAAAGGCTGTACAGTGGGCTGCTCAGTTGTGCTTTATGCCGGCTCAACCTATGGGGAGCGTGTTTTTGCAGGAGACCGGGCGGTTGTCCGCGAACGCTGTCTGATCGGGGAGAATGTGATTATAGGCAGCGGAGTAACTGTGGAGAATGATACCTCGATCGGTGCCTATACCAAGATCCAAACCGGATCTTATATAACCGCTTATATGGAGATTGCTGAACGCGTTTTTATTGCTCCGATGGTAACCACAACCAATGACAACTTTATGGGCCGGACCGAAAAACGTTTTAAATTAGTCAAGGGTCCGACAATTTGCCGCGGGGCGCGAATCGGCGGGGGTTCGATCCTTTTGCCGGGGATCAAAGTTGCTGCTGAAACTTTTGTGGCGGCAGGGGCTTTGGTAAGTAAAGATACAAATGCTCAAACGCTGGTTAAGGGTTTTCCAGCCCGCTTGATCAGGAAGGTTCCTCCGGAAGAACTTTTGGAATAGACACCATAACAGGCAAGATGATTTTGCTGCGATTATATGGCAGAACGGGAGACTAGGCTGGCGTTGCGCTGGTTAGAATTTAGGGAAAGGCTGATTAAAAGATGAATATTCCTCTTTTAGATTTAAAAGCCCAATATTTAACGATCAAAACTGAAATTGATCAGGCAGTGCTGGCTGTACTCGATTCAGGTAAATATATTTTGGGCCCTGAAATGAAAGCCTTGGAAAAAGAGATCGCTGCTTACTGTGGAACCAGTGAAGCCATTGCTGTTGGTAATGGGACTGATGCTCTGACCCTGACTTTGAAAGCCCTGGGAGTCGGCCCCGGCGATGAGGTTATCACAACTCCCTTTACGTTTTTCGCTTCAGCGGAAACAATAGCCCTGATCGGGGCTACTCCGGTATTTACAGATATAGATCCGCTTACCCTCAATATGGACTTAGGTGACTTGGAAAATAAGATTACCCAACGCACCAAGGCCATTATTCCTGTACATATTTTCGGACAGATGCTTGATGTTGAAAGGGTAATGGAAATCGCCGCCCGCCACAGTATCCATGTGATTGAAGATGCTGCTCAGGCTATCGGCGCCGAATATAATGGAAAAAAAGCCGGGTCTCTCGGACATGCCGGAACTTTCAGCTTTTTCCCAACCAAAAATCTGGGAGCCTATGGTGACGCCGGCATGATTGTGACGAATGACCGGCATCTGGCGGCAGAATTGCGTATGCTGCGCTTTCATGGCTGTCAAATCAAATATTACCATGAAAAAATAGGCTATAACAGTCGACTTGATGAGATTCAAGCTGCTATTTTACGGGTTAAATTCCGTTATCTGGAGCAATGGAATGAGGCCCGCAGAGAAAAGGCTGCTTTTTATGATCAGCTTTTAAAGGAGGTGCCCCTGACTCTGCCTGGAAGAGATAGACTGGCAAAACCGGTTTATCATCTTTATGTTCTGCGTTCGCCTGAGCGGGATGATATTATTAAATATCTGGCAGAGGCAGGGGTTGCCACAGGGATATATTATCCTTTGCCGCTGCATCTGCAGCGAGCCTTTAGGGATCTGGGTTACCAGGAAGGTGATTTTCCTGTTGCTGAACAAGCCTGCCGGGAGTCTTTTGCCATCCCCTGTTATCCTGAATTGAGCAATAACCAGCAGGAAGCGATTGCCGGGCTGTTGAGAACATTTATGAAGAAGTAACTAAATTAGGAAACAAAGAGATGAGCATGGGAGGAAAATCATAGAATGGGAGCCTCTTCTAAAAACCAGAAACTGGTGTTCAGCCTCCTGTACAGCCTGTTTATCGCGGCCAACATCGCCGCTAACGTCTCGCTGGTTGTTCTGGATTTTTATGCCCTTCTTATGGGTTTATTTATCATTTACAAATTAAAATGGGAATCAGGCCCGGAGCTGCTCTATTATTTTGTTTTGCTTTTTTCAGTATTGGACTATGCTTTTAATTTGCCTTTGCTGGGCCGCTTCAATATCTACTATCTTCATATCGCCCTCTTTATTCTGGTCGTCATGATTTTTAGCGGTTTTCTGAAACGGGGGCAGATTTGGCAGCCACGACTGTTGGTGCAGAATAAATATATTCTCTTTCTGACTATTTTCATCATTTATATGGTTGCCTCTCTTCTCTGGGTGAGCAATCTGGGTTCAGCCTTGAAATATCTGCTCAATTATCTGATCATGATTTGCTTTTTAAGCGCTGTTTATCATTTCAATTACGACAGGAACAAACTCAGCGAGACTTTAAAATTACTATTTGTTACTGCAGGGTCTGTTCTGTTGCTCGGTTGTTTTGAAATGGCTGGCCTGCGCATGCCTTTTCGGAATATATTTACCGACAGCGGCTGGTATTCTCTGGGTATCGATTATTTGAAAACAATCCCCACAGTCTTTTTTTATAATCCTAATAATTATGCTGTCTACCTGATCATGTTGATGTCTTTTCTTATCCCGGGCATAATATTTGTCAGGAATAAGTTTTTTAAAGGTTTGCTTGTGGTTATGCAGATAGTCTGTCTCTTGAATCTTATCTTTACGACCTCCCGGACGGCCTGGATGGCTATGTTCTTAACTGTTCTGGGATTTATTTTTTTCTTTCTTTTCCAGAAAGAGCGGTCCAAAGCTGTTCTGGCAACTAAAATCGGCCTGGTAACCCTTATTATCTTCTACGTTTTATCCTATGTTCCGGCTTTGGATGTGTACTATGGAAAATTCAATGATACACCAATTCTGAATTTTCTCAGTCTGCGGGCCCATAGAACCAATCTGCCTCTTTTTACTCTTAATGACTCCGGATCAGCCAATGAACGGTATACAATTATTATTGACGTTATCAAAGGAGTTACCCTGGAAGGGCACTGGCAGGGTTTTGGGGTAAACAATACTTCCTATTATCTGGCCCAACTCAATAATACCCATGGTTTTTTCAATGTTCATAGTCTCTGGTTTGAAATCCTCGGGGATTTTGGCTTGTTT
>DATMYJ010000236.1:0-3829 GCA_035561015.1 Desulfitobacteriaceae bacterium
GACCTAATTTTAGTTCAATTTTATATCCAATTTAACAATTAAATTCAGGCTCACCTTATCAACTTACCCTGCATTTACTTATTTTTTCAGCTTCCGGCTGTCACCGGGGAGCAAGTGAGCCAGTCAGCAAATCGAAAAAACAAATTGGCTCCGTTTGGCCCGAGGACCTGACAAAGCCAATAGATTCAAAATATAACCAAAAGACAGAGCTTAACCTCAGTTGTTATTTGAGGTCTGTTCCAGAATAATACGGTGATTCAGGAGATTCATATTTTTGATTGTCGCCTGAACAAAAAGCTGTTTTCCAAAGATATCCACTAATTTCAGGCCGTCTCCGTATGGTTCAATAACATCAACTGCTTCCATAAACAAGGTTTCGCTTTCCCCTGATTTGAGATAAGCATTGGCTTCACACATTTTGTAACCCCTCTTCCCTAAAGATCCCTCAAAGAACAAATCCATATCTCAACCATTTCCATTATAACCACAAAAACAGCTTTCGAAAAGCTTTTTGCTTCTTTCAAGCTGTTTAAGGGCAGATTTCATCTTATCCCAAACCTGATAGCAGACTGTCTAATCTGTAATATGCCAGGAAGGCTGAAGATGACCAGGCAGATCAAAATCGGGATAGGCATTCTCCCCATGATGGACAAGGTCCAGTCCAAACTCCTGTTCATCTTCCGTAGCCTGGAGCGGAGTAAAGAGGGCGATAACTTTCAAAATCCCCAGGGTCATACCGCCGGTAAAAATATAGGTCACTGCCACACCAAGCAGCTGGACCAGCAGCGGCTGGATCCCGCCGCCGAAAAATAGCCCGTTAGCCCCGCCGGGATTGGCCGAGAGACTGGCAAATATACCAGTGGCAATTGTCCCCCAGGTTCCCCCAATGCCATGAATCCCGAAGGCATCCAAGGTATCATCATAACCCAGCTTCTCTTTCAGGACAGCAACAAAGTAATAGCACAAGCCCCCGGCCACAAAACCGATCAGAACGGCGCTGGCAGGCGAAACAAAGCCGGCAGCCGGGGTAATAGCCACCAGACCGGCGATAACACCGCTGATGGCGCCAAAAACCGTAGGTTTGCCGCGGTGCAGAATCTCTATCACTATCCAGCCCAGCATAGCGGCAGCCCCGGCAACCTGGGTGGTAACCAGAGCCAGCACGGCAACGCCGTTAGCTCCCATAGCGCCGCCGGCATTAAAACCAAACCAGCCAAACCAGAGAATTCCGCCGCCCAGCAAAACATTGGGCAAATGATGAGGAATGGAGGCTTCCTTGCCGTTCTTAAATCTCTTGCCCACAACCAGAGCCGCTACCAGACCGGAAACTCCGCAAGCCATTTCCACAACTGTCCCACCGGCAAAGTCCAGAATTTTCAGATCCCGCAGCCAACCGCCTACGCCCCAGACCCAATGGGCCAGCGGCGCATAAACCAGGATGCTCCAAGAAGCCAAAAAAAGTATGAGTGCTGGAAAACGCAGCCTTTCAGCTGTCGATCCTGTAATAATGGCCGGAGTGATGATCGCAAACATCAGCTGGAAAGCAAAAAACAAAAGGTGGGGAATCGTCGGAGCATAGTCAGGATTAGCTTCCATTCCTACCCCTTTGAGACCAAACCAGTCCAGACCGCCTATAAGATGACTATGATCCGGTCCAAAAGCCAGGGAATAACCGAATAACAGCCAGATTACAGTAACCACCCCGATGGCCACAAAACTCTGCATCATGATCGAAAGAACATGCCGGCGGCGAACCATGCCTCCGTAGAAGAAAGCTAATCCGGGTGTCATAAAAAAAACAAGTATCGTGCACAGAAAAACGAAACAAATATCCCCATTGTTCAAAGCCATTAAGCCACTCCTCCCTTTAAATAAAACAAAAAAAAGAGGCTGCCAAAAAAAGCTTGCGCTTTTTTGGAGCCTCTTTGCTCACCTAATAGCAACCCGACTGAGTCTATCTCAGTACAAATGTATTATACATTTCAATCCCCAATCAGTCCAGATATTTTGAAAATAATACTGTATACATAACTATTAACAGAATATTCCAATATCCCGGCCTGAACGGCCAGTTATTTTTTGCTTGAAACTTTTCCGGCCCTGAATATATAATCACTGCAAGAGGTGGATTTAATGCAAAACATACTGGCGGTCACTCTGGGAGGAGCTCTGGGCGCAGTCTCCCGCTACGGCCTGGGCTTTTGGGTCTCAAGCAAATATACGCAGTGCTTCCCCCTTCATACCTTTATCATCAATATCAGCGGCGCCTTTCTCCTGGGCTTTCTCAATATTCTCTTTCTGGAAAGGCTGACTCTCGCTCCCTTTTGGCGTTTGGGCATAGGAGTGGGCTTTCTTGGCGCTTACACGACCTTCTCCACCTTCGGCTACGAAGTGGTCATGCTCCTGGAAGAAGGCAGTTACCAGACAGCAGGACTGTATACCCTGCTCAGTATCCTGGTCGGCTTTACCGGTGTGGCCCTGGGAATCGGTCTGGCTCGTTCTCTCTGAACCGCTGAATATTAAGGAGGATGCAGTAAGATGGTAAAAGGAAAATTACTGAAAGTATATGTTGGAGAAAAACAACGCTACCAAAATAAATCTCTTTACCAGTATCTCGTCCATTGGTTAAATGAAAAGGGGATCAGCGGGGTTACTGTGAACAGGGGAATTATCGGTTTCGGCAAAGACAGGATTATTCACAGTACCAAAGTGCTGGAATTAGCCTCCGATCTGCCTATCATCCTGGAAATTGCCGATACTGCCGAGATTATTGACTCCCTTTTACCGGACATCTGCCAAATGATCCCGAAAGGCCTGGTTTTTACCGTCGATATCGAGATACATAAATAACCTAAATTGTTGCCTGGCGCAATTGCTGAATGAACATTACAGCAGAGCAGTGTTAAACGAGTGAAGTTCCTGCAGTGAACAGGCGTGCCACGGGTTAACTTGCAGATAGCTGGTGGGTTTGGCACGCCCACGGCAGGGACAAGCGAGCAGCTGCGATGCTGTGTGAATGGGTAATGCGCCAGGCAACATGCAACTAATTTAGTACTTATAGCCGTAGAACGTTGACAAAAAAACAGACCCGTTCTAAACTGGAATAGAGCTGACATTGAGATATGCGCATATTGCGCATCGCGAAATGGAAAAACACCTGTTATGGACCGCATGTTTGCTGACCGATTGACAATCTTTCGGAAGGCGAACATGCAGACAGGTGTATTTTTTATGCCTCATCCCGGATAAATTTCTTAATCTCGTCCTTGCCCGGAATCCTGCCGGAAGATTTAACTTTCTCATTGATAACCAGTGCCGGTGTGCGCATCACACCAAAAGCCATTATTTTCTGGATTTCCTGGACCTTTTCGACTGTGGCGTCCACACCCAGTTCCTTCACAGCTTCCTCCGCAGTTGCCTGCAATTTTTTGCAGTTAGCACACCCTGAACCTAATATCTTGATAATCATCAGCTATTCCACCTTTCGCAAAATTTTGGTTTTCTGCAGGGAACATTTGGTTTCCTCGATCTGCCTCAAAATGATTTTTTCGGCCATATCGATCATTTCATAGACCTCCGGGCTGGAAATTCTGTAAAGAACCATTGTCCCGTCTTTTTTACCCTCCACAAGGCCCTGGTTTTTCAAAACAGCCAGATGTTGGGAAGTATTGGAAGGTTCCGAATCCAGCTGAGGGAGAATATGGCAGACACATAAAGGCTTTTCTTTTAAGAGACACATTATTTTCAGCCTGGTGGGATGAGAGAGAGCTTTGAAGATATTGGCTACTAATTGATTGCCCATGTCGGTCATTTCTGCAGCTCCTTGTTG
>DATMYJ010000237.1:0-2683 GCA_035561015.1 Desulfitobacteriaceae bacterium
CCATAATTCGGAGGCTGCTAAAACCAAGGCATCATCACTGGTTCTGCGGTACCCAGACATTAACGTCTGAACAATTTCTTTGGGAGACGACAGGATTAAGGGAGAAAAAGAGTTTAACCTATAGTTATCTGAAATGCCATCTGTGTGCATCAGCAAGATATCCTCCGGGGAAATAGTTATTGTCTTGTTATACGAAAAGTTTGTATGGTAACCCAAAATTCCTGCAGGCAGGAAAACCTCAGTTTTTTTCTGACCTATTAATTTAATTGTTATATTACCAATCCCGGCAAAAGTAATTTGCTGAGACTCATAATCAATAAGTGCTAAACCCAGAACTACACCGACAGTACCGATAAGGCCTTCATGCATACTTTCCATTAGACTATGCAATTCTGAATCATCATTGCTTGCCAATAGTTCAAGGGTGCGGCTGGCGGCCTCATAAGCCATACGGCCATGGCCAAGGCCATCGATCACCGCTATTAAGAATTTACCAGGCAATTTCTTTACCAGGTAAGCATCTCCGCCATAATCTTTCTGTAAAGGTGAAGACACTACTGCAATCCTTATTTTAACCACTTCCTCACAATAACTTGGGTACCTCTCCCTGTATCTGAGTCAATTAATAATTCGTCTACTACTTCCAACACGGAATTCAGACCGATTCCCAAACTGTCCTTGCTGGAGTAGCCCAGTTCAAAGGCCTTTTCCAGATTATCTATTCCTGGACCATTGTCCAAAGATATTGCTTCAAACACTGTTCGTTCGGAAAAAAACCGTTTATGAAATGTTAATTTACCTTGGATGGCATGAGAAATCAGATTATGGGCTAATTCGGAAACTGCCAGATCAATTCTGGCAATGTCTTCTCGGGAAAATCCCATTTCTCCGGCCAAACTTTTGGCAGCATTTCTGACCAAAAGTACATCTAATTCGTTTGTAATAGAAAAATCTATGCTTATCACACCTTAGTTGAGCCATTTTCTGACAATGATCTTAGTCCCTGTTCCAAGTTCACTATTTATTTCAAACTCATCCATTAGTCTTTTAGTACCTGGCAAGCCCATTCCCAAGCCGTTAGAAGTAGAATAGCCATCTAACAAAGCCAGTTTGATATCAGAAATACCAGGTCCGTTATCTTCGGCAATAATTTCTATTCCTGAGTGGTTATTGTCTGTCAGTGTCTGAATCAATATTGAGCCGGTAGAAGCATAGAGAAAGATGTTACGGGCCAGTTCCGAAATACCTGTGGCTATCCGGCACTGGTCAACTACCGAAAACCCCAGTTCTTTGGCTATTGAGCGGCCTTTTTGCCTGGCAGTTACGATATCCTCTTCTTCTGAAATTTTGACAGTTATACTATTAGCCATCTTAGGTCTCCATCATTCTAAAGATTTCAATAATTCCAGGCCCTGCTCAATATCAAGTACTGTGTGTACATTTTTCATCTTCAGACCTAGTTCCATAAATGTAACAGCTACCCCGGGCTGAATGCCGGCTACTACTGTTTGGGCACCCATCAGTCTTGCCATCATGGCAGTGTCGTTCAAAACTCTCCCCATAAAACTGTCAATGACATCAATAATACTCAGGTCTACCAAAATCCCTTTGGCTTCACTCTCCCTGATCTGGCTCAAAATCTTGTTTTGAGCCTCAACTGCCATGTCATCAGTCAGTTCAGTCTGAATTGTAATTATAAGGTAATGTCCCAGTTTAATAATTGGTACTGTCATTTGGCTTCACCTTTGCTTTTTAATGTGACTAGCATACCAAGATTATTCAAGGCCGATTCCAGACCGTTTTTCAATGTAGCTCTGGTCAGGATATTGCCCAAATTTATCCCGAGAGTAACCAGGGTCTGAGCAATGATGGGGCTGATTCCTGTCAAAATGCATTCTGCTCCCAGCAGACGGGCTGCTTCCACTGTTCGCATTAACCTGGAAGCCACTCCGGTATCAACTATAGGAACACCGGTGATATCAATTACCACTTGGGAAGATTTAGTTATGACTATCTGGTTCAAAAGATTTTCCATAATTTGTTTAACCCGGGCACTATCTATTGTTCCAATCAGGGGAAGAGCCAAGATACCATCCCAAAGCTGGATAACGGGAGTTGAGAGCTCTTCAATAGCTTTAGCCTGTTGTTTGATCATTTCTTCCTGATACTCGACAAAAGCCTGGCAGCTGAGATTGGCCAGAGGTTCCAATAAATTTATGTTCATTTCCAGGGAGGCGAGCAACATGGGTAAATCTGCCTGAAAATAATTAGTCAGTAATTTACTTATTACTTCTTTCAAAGCCAGGAAGTAGGCTGGCGGCACATAGGCAGGCATGCCTTGTATAACATAATGTTCGATTCTATTATCAAGATAGCTTTTGAAAGAAGGATCTCCCAGGAGATTGTTATTATCACTTTCTTTTAAGACGAATGTCTCCAGTCTTTGCACATATCCGTAAGACGTTTCTGTCAGATCATCGAAGTCAATAACACCTTCGAGATTCTGATAATTATTCCTCATAATCTTCATCCATCTGGCAACAATTTCTTCACGATATTCCTTCAGGATAGCGGCATATTTATTTCTCAATTCAACCAATTCAACAAATGGTAAATCAATGGACACTTGCAAATCCTCCTTATCATATCTATCATTATACAATTTTCAACGTGGGGAGTAAAT
>DATMYJ010000238.1:0-2914 GCA_035561015.1 Desulfitobacteriaceae bacterium
TACCTGGACTTTCCTCTCGATGGACTGGCAGGTTCAATAATTGCTTTATTAATCATATATACAGGATTTAAGATAGCCAAGGCAACGGTGAATGTATTATTGGGAACTCCTCCCGATCCAGAGTTGGTGAAAAAGATCACTGCCTTGGTGATGGGAAGCGGTTATATTGATGAGATGCGCGATCTTAAAGTTCATGATTACGGCCCGGGCAGAATCATGGCGTCTTTGCGAGTTGAGGTAGGGGAAAATATCGAGGTGGGCAGGACTCATTTCGTCATAGATGAATTGGAGAAGAATATTTTAAAGGAGTTGGGTATCGAAATAATAATCCACGCTGATTCCCTGGCCAATGGTAAGTAAGCATGTTAGGAGGGTGTAGTATGAAAGTTAAAGATCCTGTATGTGGAATGGTTATTGAGGACAAAGAAGCCGCCGCCAAAACCACATATAAAGATAAGACTTACTATTTCTGCTCAAACTCATGTAAAGATAAATTTGAAAAGAACCCGGATTTTTATTTACAGGAAAGAACCTCTCCCGAAACAAAAACGGAAATAATAGCTGCTCAGTCCCCGCTGGCTGAGGCTGAAATGGCGAAAGACCCTATTTGCGGTATGATAATCAGAAAGGATACCGCCATAAAGAGGGAGGTTGGCGGGAGAACATATTATTTCTGCAGTGAAAGCTGTGTAAATACTTTCGAAGCGCCTGAGAAAGAGCTTAAGTCGATGAAAAATCGTGTTACCCTTGCCCTCTCCGGGGTTCTGGCCCTGGCTATGTTAAGAGTGGCTTTCTTTTTAGGTCTTGCTGCAGGTGCCACAATCCTTACTTGGGTTCCTGTTCCCGCGCTGCCCTGGTTTACATGGGGTGTATGGCTGTTTATCATTACAACCCCAGTAATGATTTTTGGCGGCAAAGGCTTTTTTGTTGGCGCTTTTCATGCCATAAAGAAGCGTTCGGCAAATATGGATCTCCTTATTGCCCTCGGCACATCCACCGCCTATATTTATAGTGCTTTTGTGGTCTTCTTTCCCGGAGTTTTGCCGGTTAGCGATAAAAATATTTATTTTGAGGTCTCGGCAGTAATAATCGCCTTTGTTCTGCTTGGTAAATACATGGAAGATATCATAAAAATGCGCAGCTCCGCTGCCGTGCGTAAACTCCTGGATCTTAAACCTCAGACAGCCAGGGTCATCCGCAATGGCTCAGAAGAAGAGATACCTGCCGAAGCAGTTATGGCCGATGAGATCGTAGTTGTTCGGCCGGGTGAGAAAATTCCGACTGATGGTACTGTCATAGAAGGGCGTTCGGCAGTTGATGAAAAACTGCTGACTGGTGAAAGTGTACCTGTCGAGAAAAATCCCGGAGATGAGTTGATCGGAGGCACAATTAACAAGGTTGGAACATTTAAGTTCAGGGCAACGAGGGTTGGCGCTGATACAACCTTAAGCCAGATCATCAAGATGGTGGAGGAGGCCCAGACAACTTCTTCCCATATACAGCGGCTTGCCGACAAAGTAGCAGCCTATTTTGTTCCCGCAGTCATCGGTATAGCCTTCTTCTCTGCTATCGTCTGGCTGATTCTCGGAAATTCTACCTGGGCACTTTTGTCATTTGTAGCGGTTCTCATCATTGCCTGTCCCTGTGCTCTCGGTATAGCTACCCCGGCGGCCCTGATGGTTGGCGTCGGTAAAGGCGCGGAGATGGGGATACTAATTAGAGGAGCCGAATATCTGGAAATAGCTGAAAAATTAAATACGGTTATTTTTGATAAGACCGGAACCCTGACGAAGGGAGAAATGGAAGTCACCGAGACAGTTCAGGAGGCTGGAACTCAGAGTGAGGAAGTTATCCGGCTTGCAGCCATAGCCGAAAAGGGATCAGAACATCCGCTGGGTGAAGCGATAATAAAAAGGGCAAACATGATGGGAATAACCCTTCCCGCTGCGGAGGAATTTGAAACTATCCCCGGTATCGGTGTTAT
This sequence comes from Desulfitobacteriaceae bacterium, assembly GCA_035561015.1. Taxonomy (GTDB): domain Bacteria; phylum Bacillota; class Desulfitobacteriia; order Desulfitobacteriales; family Desulfitobacteriaceae; genus UBA2264. The sequence continues at coordinate 1,985 of DATMYJ010000238.1, forward strand.
TGTAAAGACCGAGGGCCAAGAAGTTGCTGTCGGTAACAGGATGCTGATGAAACAACTGGAGGTCTCTATAGGAGACAAAGAGTGTATTTTGGCAGTTCTTGAGGAAAAAGGCAATACCGTCTTGATTGTCGCCAGGGACAGAAAATTTATTGGTTTGATTGCAGTTGCCGACACCCTGAAAGATCACGCTGCCGAAGTAATCAGAGATCTTAAAGCAGAAGGTGTCGAGGTTGTCATGCTGACAGGAGATAACGAAAGAACCGCCAATGCCGTCGGCACCACGTTGGGAATTGAACGAGTTATGGCCAATGTCCTTCCCGGGGATAAGGCCAAAGTGGTTAAAGAACTACAGGCTGAAGGGAAAGTAGTTGCAATGGTTGGTGACGGGATAAATGATTCTCCCGCCCTCGCCCAGGCTGATATAGGAATAGCAGTGGGCAGCGGATCAGATGTGGCCAAAGAAACAGGCGGTATCATCCTGGTCAGGGATGACTTGAGAGATGTTGTAAAAGGAATAAAGCTCAGCAGGGTAACGATGCGCAAGATAAAACAGAACCTTTTCTGGGCTTTTATATATAACAGCATTGGCATTCCCATTGCCGCTTTTGGTCACCTTAATCCCATAATTGCTGCGGCTGCCATGTCCCTCAGTTCCTTATCCGTTATCAGTAACTCTGCTCTGCTGAAAAGAGTTAAACTCTAAAGCTGTAACTTATCCAGACACTTCTTAATATTTACCTTTCAGGTAAGTATTAAAGTTGAGGATAGGGGGATGACCAGAAGAAAAATAGGTTGTCTCTTTTACAGATTAATATTTGTACCATGATATTGGATTGTTCTCTTTTTATCCGAGATGGATTTCGTATTTAAATATGAATAATAATGTGATTGTTCTCTTTTTTCATAGAGATGGGCTCCGTGATTAAAGAC
>DATMYJ010000239.1:0-2796 GCA_035561015.1 Desulfitobacteriaceae bacterium
ATGCAAAGGAGGTGGATTATGAAAAAGATCTTTAAAACCAAGATCAGCATTGCTATCATAGTAACTGCCATGCTTACCACAGGGATTGGCTTGCAGCAAGTTTTGGCCGCCAATGATATATTACAAACTCCTGGTACATCACAAACTGCTGATATCTTACAAACTCCTGGTATATCACAAACTCCTGATATCTCACAAACTCCTGATATATCACAAACTTCTGATATATCACAAACTTCAGTCGAGTGCGTCAGTGATACAGTATACAACACTAGCGGATTTATGACCGGTGCAGGAAAAATAACCAGCAAGCAGGGAGAAAAAGTTTCTTATACCTGTGAAATCCATAGCAAAGATGGTCGTGATAGTAAAAGTAAATTGGAGATAAGTTGGGGAAAAAATAAGTTCTCTATGGAAAATCTTATTTCGAGTGCCGCTACATATGACAAGAGAATCAAATATCCTCCGCTCCCAGCCAAGTTTAATACTATTAAAGGTGTTGCTTCCGGTCGCTTGAACAAGAAATCCGGATATACGGTTGAATTTACATTCGTAGATGCAGGTAAATCAGGAAAGAGTGATCGGGTCAGTATCATTATCAGAGATAAAAAAGGACATATGGTCCTTCATGCTTCGGGTGAATTACAGTCAGGAAACAATCAGGCACATTAACCTGCTGCTGACTAAAAAATAACGGCTATTATTCGGCAATGTTAAAAATTGGGCTAAATGAACCTTATGGGGGTTGATTTAGCCCTTTTCCGATATTTGTTGTAAATTGTCCAGCATTGCCTGAGCTTCCTCAAGATATGATTTCAAGAGTGGTGTGATGCTTAATTGTAAATCTTTTCTCCACATTATTTTCTGGTCAGAAGGGACGGCAGCATACCTTGATTCCAAATGAGCAGGTAATTCCAGAATGCCCTGCAATAAATCCCGGGCTTCTTTTTCTTGCCCTTTATCAATCAGTTGCTGGGCGTAAAGAATTGCATAATTTGCCGCTTCTTCGTAACTCTGGGAGTCAAGGCTGTCGATGAGCAGATTTTGGCGCGCAAGCAAGTATGCCTGATCGGGCTTGTCCGCCAGAAAGTAAACGCTCTCCATACTTCGAATAATTGCGGGATCCAGTTTACTGTAGCGCAATGTCTGTTGCGCATCCGCCAGAGCCGGCCCGGCTAACTTATCATCCTGCGAGAAGTTGCTGTACTCGATTTCGCTTAGGGCCTTTTCAGCATAGATTTTAGCGTCAAAGGGGTTCAGTCGCAGGGCTGCCTGAAAATAGTTTATAGCATTACCTCGGTCGTCGGCGAGAGAGGCCTTGCGCCCGGCCTCATAATAAAGCAGGGCTTGCTGCAATGCCAAGGGGACTGTTACCAGCAAGCCCGAAAATAGGCAAACTGTGATCAGGTTTAGGCGGCTGCCGGCAATTTTGTCGGTTTGCTCGGGCTCTTCTGAGCACATTACACTGGCCATTAGCAGGATCAGGACCAGAAAAATAGCACTTTCGGAAAGATCAAAGTCGATCAGACTATGTAAGCCGATTCCCAGGGCAGCAATTCCAAAGAAGAAGATATAATTATTATCTTTTCTGGCCTTTAGCCATTTCCAGAGAAAACCTGACCAGAGCAAGAGATATAATCCTAAGCCCGGAAAACCGGATTCAACCAGAATGTTCAGAGGCCCGCTATGGGTTTCATAAGCGATATAACCATAATCACGGAAGGCTTTATAGGCGTTTTTCCAACCATTTGCCCCTAGCCCGAAAAGCGGCTGGCTCAGAGCCATTTCGAGAGCATCTTTATATAAAACCAGTCTCATCTGGTAGCTTGAATCACCAACATCATCTATCGATTGGATGGTTTGGCTTACGCCATTTTCCTGGTTATTTGGAGCCAGTAAAGATCTAAACTCAGGCCCGTACATGATGAGCAGAACAATTATTGCAATCAGAGCCACGGCGTATAGCCATCTCCTGTAATGCCAGGTACTTACTGATTCACTTAAAAAGATGACTGGAAGTCCAATCAAGGGCCAAAGGGGCAAAGATGGTAACTGGAGAGAGCCTGCCCAGGCCACGATATTCCAGGCAATGCTCCCTGCCAGAATAAGCACGATCAGCACCGGCAGAACTTTGTAATTTTTAGTGCTAACAATGCTGATAGTGAGCAGTACCAGTTGGAAGAAAAAAATCGCATAGGCCCCTTTGGATTGGGTTCCCATCAAGCCAAGTACATTCAGATAGAGCAGGCTGAGAGCAAAATATCTGTTTCTTGGGCTGGAACTGCTTAAATACAGATATAAGGTCACCGGTATGGTCATCAATAAGAAACCGCCAAATGCATTAGAATATTGGAATGTCGAACTTAAATCTGTACCCCAGGCAGCCACTAGCGGCGGGAATTGAATCTTAGAACCGATAGCGATCAGAACTAAGAGAGCACCGTTCAGGGCCAGGAGCCAAGCCCCGGCAGTTATGATCCTGGGTTGCAGGAGGCGGCTGGCTACAAGATAGAGCAGGGCATAAGCGACATATCGGGTTGCTCCAAGAAGAGCGTCCCCGGTACTGACAGCAAAGGGGATACCTATCAGGTACCAGACAGCCAGACCAAGGAACCCCCAATCAACCAGAGTCAACGGTTTTCTCAGGGCTTCGGGGTCAAATAATAAAGAAAACAGGCCTAAAACTCCGATTAAGACACAAAAGAAGAGGGCCTCCTGATCATAGTACAAGCCTCTGAGATAGGAGGGGACAATCAGAAGTACCCCCAGGATTAAGTAATTGATATTATTGGGATC
>DATMYJ010000240.1:0-18180 GCA_035561015.1 Desulfitobacteriaceae bacterium
GTATATTAGTCATTCATTATTTGCCATATTAATGCGGTCAAATTAATACCATACTTCGAGTGAAAAACACAAGTATTTAAAGTCCATGGCAGGAACTTTTACCCGATGTTAATAGATGGTTAGACATTACGGTAATCTCGGCGCCTTAATAAAACTCTTGCTATTTACTATGTTTGGAGTGATAGATAGACTACCAAAAGAACACTGGAGGTATTGAAAATGCAAAAGGGAGATCTCTTTATAACCAAAGATAGCGAAAAAATCTACCAGATGGTGGGCCGCTGGGGCCGGGATATTGTACTAGCCATAATGAGTGATGACTCAGAAGAGGTTTTGGTTTACGGAGCAGCCGAACTTGAGAATCTGATTACAGAAGGCCGCTTCAGCAAGCTTCACAAGACAAGGATCAAGGTCTAAGAGTGAGGGAGGAAAGAAAATGGATCCGTTTTTTAGTCAGCCCTACTGCGACATGTGCGGCAAAAATCTGAAGGATGGCCACATTATGTCCATGTTCAACGAGGATTGTATATGTATGGAATGCTTGGAGAAAGAGAAATTGGATAAGGATTACGGAAAAGCGGTCCAGGCGGATTTAGAGGAAATAAAGCAGGGTAACTATAATTTCAAAGGGATAAGAGGTGTAGGCAAATGAGCAGAGCTCTCTTTACAAGAAAAGCTGTTGATGTTGACGAACTTAAAAATAGAACCGGCGAAGAAAGAGACAAAAGCTATTATGTGGTAGAGAAGGTCATTGAACTGCTTGCTCCTCAGTTTCAGGAATTTGGGGATAATCTTCTGCAAGATTATGATTTCATAGAAGCTAATATCGATATTATGTACGTTGATGCGGATCGAGTTTGGCACTGCCTTTTGATTAAGGAAGCAGGTAGTAAAACAGGTATCTTGGTGGAAAGCGAAGGTTACAGTTACGCACGTTACGCTAGCTACTATGAAGAACCCTGACACTTGGCTTAAGGGGCTTTCCTAAAAAAGGGGGTCCTTTTTCTTATTTCTTCAAAGGACAAGAAACAGAGGTGAGCAGCAATCGCGAAAAGTAAATGGCCCCAAGTGAAAGACAAACTAATCCTGGTAGAAAAATGGGCCCGCGATGGGCTGACCGAGCAACAGATTGCCAAGAACCTGGGGATCCATCAGAGTACCCTCGAGGAATACAAACTTCAATACCCAGAAATAAAGGAAGCCCTAAAAAAAGGAAAATTACCCTTTATTGCAGAGATTGAGAATGCCCTTGCCAAGAGAGCGCTTGGTTTTGAGCATATCGAAGAAAAGACTTATATAAAAATCGAGAACGGCAAAGAGGTTAAATACAAAGAGCAGACCAAGCGATATTATCCTCCGGACGTTGCAGCCTGCAGTATTCTTCTGAAGAATAAAGACCGGGGAAATTGGTCTGACAATCCCATGAAGATTGACCTTGAGCGCGAATTTATAGCATTCCGCAAGGAGATGGAGGAGAAGAAGATATTTTGATTATCAAGGACATTAACATCAATGACATCAAACCTTATAGAAACAACCCCCGGAAAAATGATCAGGCTGTTGCTGCTGTCGCTGAGTCTATAAAACAATTCGGCTTCAAAGTGCCGCTTGTTATAGATAAAAACAGCAAAATCGTTGCTGGACACACACGCCTTAAAGCGGCCCTTCAACTGGGTATTCAAACCGTGCCCTGTTTAATCGCCGATGACTTAGCCGAGGAGCAAATCAAAGCGTTCAGATTGGCAGATAATAAGACAGCGGAGTTGGCGGATTGGGATTTTAGTTTATTGAATATCGAACTTGAGGAACTAAGCAAACTGGATCTTGATTTTTCCATGGCGGACTTTGGGTTTGATATTAATAGCGATGCAGAAATTGAGGAAGATGCTTTTGATGCCGACAAGGCTGTGGAGGAGATAGAGACTCCAATTACCCAGCGGAGTGATGTTTGGCTACTTGGCAAGCATAGACTTCTTTGTGGGGACTCAACCTCAAGTGACGATGTTACGAATCTGATGAACGGACAGCAGGCCGACCTCGTTTTGACAGACCCACCCTACAATGTCGACTATGAGGGTGGCACTAAAGACAAGCTCAAGATTCAAAACGACAAGATGCAGGATGGCAAGTTCCTGCAGTTCCTGACGGATGCTTTCACCAGAATGTATGAGAATTCTAAAAAGGGTGCAGCGATTTATGTGTTTCATGCTGACAGCGAGGGCTACAATTTTCGGAGCGCTTTCAAGCAGGCCGGCTATTCTCTTCGCCAGTGTCTGGTTTGGGCTAAAAACTCTCTGGTGCTGGGCCGGCAAGACTACCAGTGGCAGCATGAACCCATCCTCTACGGATGGAAAGACGGTGCCAGTCATGTTTGGTATGGGGATCGAAAGCAGACCACCCTGATCAGGTTTGATAAACCCCAACGCAACGCTGACCATCCAACTATGAAGCCCATTGGTTTGTGTGGGTATTTAATCGGCAACTCCAGCAAAGAGGGAGATATTGTTCTCGACCCATTTGGCGGCAGCGGCTCTACTTTAATGGCCTGTGAACAAACAGGTCGTATCTGCTATACCTCAGAGCTTGATCCCAAATACTGTGATGTAATAATTAGGCGCTGGGAAGAATTTACCGGCAAGAAAGCCGAGTTGTTACATGGCTAGAGATTTCGCCAAAAAGCTGTACTCTTCTGAACAGTGGCAGCAATTAAGAATGGCTTTAATAGCTGAACGTGGCCCAGTCTGCCAACAGTGCGGCAGGATAATCGCAAGGCCGGTAGATATAATTGGGCATCATGAAATCGAACTCACTCCCGAAAATATTCACGATTACAACATAAGCATTAATCCAAATTTCATAAAACTCATTTGTTTTGATTGCCACAACAAGTATCATCAGCGCTTCGGTTATCAACCAGAGCATCAGGTTTACCTTGTGTATGGAGCACCGCTGTCTGGTAAGAAAATTTTCGTCAGAGAAAATATGCAGCGTGGGGATCTGGTTGTTGATATGGACAGTCTTTATGCTGCGGTATCTCTTTTGCCAGCTTACGACAAACCGGACAATCTTTTTAGTAATGTGATTGGCATTCACAATCTGCTTATTGATAATATCAAATGTCGATATGGTAGATGGGGTAATGCCTGGGTGATTGGTGGTTATGCTGATCGGTACAAGAGAGAGAAGCTGGCCGATGACCTGGGGGCTGAGTTAATCTTCTGTGACGTGAGCAGGGACGAGTGCCTAAGGCGGTTGGAGCTGGATGAGGATAGGAGATACAGAAAAGATGAATGGATAAATTATATCAACAAATGGTTTGATGAATATGTATCATAACCCCCTCCCCCTAGTAACTGACAAAGGCTCCTTCAGGGGACCGGACTAAGGGGGCAACTTACGTACAACCCAAGATTTTTGAAATTCCTGAGAGGTTTTGAGAAAAATGACAAAAACAGATCAGTATCAAAAAGAACTGGCGAGATGGAACGAGTTATTCGAGCAAACTGATGATTCCACCAGGAAAGCGGCTGACGGCATGATCTGGAAAGCGGCTTTTTTGCATTCTATGTGCTGGGAGCTTGAGCAAACAATTGATCTTGTCGGCTCGATTAAGGTGCACCCCCTGCACCCGGAAATCCAAAAACAAGTCCCGGCAGTCAAAGAATACGCCCGGCTTGCCGAAAGTTATGCCAACATCTTCAATAAATTAAACATCATGAGGCAGAAAAATCTCCTTGATGATGATGATGATGATGAACTGAGTGGATTTGAATGACCATTGAGCATAACGGCACCCACTCCTACCTGCTGGAATATATCAGCAAATGCAAAAGCGGAGAAATAACCATCGGGCAAGAGTTAAGGCTGTTGCTGGATAGATTGCTCACTCACTTTAACAATCCTGATATTAGCATCGAATTTGAGGAAGCTCATAAACGCGTCAGATTCATTGAGACCCAGTGCAAGCATTATGAAGCGCCTTTTGCCGGCAAGCCTTTTGTTCTCATGCTCTTTCAAAGAGCACTGCTTGAAGCCATCTATATTTTTAAAATTTACGATGCAGAAGTTGGCCGCTGGGTAAGATTGTATCAGGATGTCCTGTATGTTGTCGGCCGGAAAAATGGTAAAACTCCCCTGGTGGCAGCAATTGACCTGGCGGAGTTTTTCTGCGGGCCGCTTGGGATTAAAATACTATGCTCAAGCAACGACTATGAACAGGCCGATTTGATGTTCCAGGCCATCAATGCTATGCGCGAGGAAAGCCCGGCCCTGAATAAGGTGACTCGCAAAAACATAAAAGGCATATTCTTTGGCAATCCTCAAAAACCCAGGCACAGCGGTAAATATTCTTATAAGAACAAAGGTAATATCCGCAAAATATCCTCTAAGACTGGAGCCAAAGAAGGCCGCAATATTGGAATTGGCTCCTTCGATGAAGTACATGAGCTTCGGGATGACACTTCGATTATGCCGATACGGCAAGCCCTGTCTACACAGGATGAACCCATCTATTTTGAACTTACAACCGAAGGTTTTACGAACGACGGTTATCTGGATCAGCGCTTAGTCGAAGCCAGGCAGGTTCTAAATGGACAACTGGAAAGGCCCCGCTGGCTGATCTGGATTTATTCTCAGGATAGTGAAGCTGAAATCTGGCGGGATGAAAAGACTTGGGTAAAAAGCAACCCCGGTCTGGGCACAATTAAAAAGTGGAGTTTTTTACGGCGCATGGTTGAGGAGGCTAAAACAAACAAATCAACCCGCGCTTTTGTTTTAGCCAAAGACTTCAATATCAAACAAAACAATGCCGCCGCCTGGCTTACTGATGCTGAGCTAACCAATGAAGCTACCTTCGATCCGGAAATCCTGCGCGGCTGTGTCGGCATTGGCGGAGTCGATTTATCTGAGACGACAGATTTACTCTCAGCCAGGATAACGGTAATGAGACCTGGCGACAGAACGAAATATACTTTGCAGAAATATTTCATTCCGGAAAGCAAACTGGAGAAAAGTCCTGACAATGTGGATTATCTGGAATGGGCCAGACAGGGACTTCTGGAAATCTGCCCTGGCAATGACAATGACTTTAGCTTAATCACCAACTGGTTTGTGTATTTGGTTAAACAACTCGGTATCAGGCCCTATAAAATCGGCTATGATAACGCTCTTGCTAAATACTGGGTTAAAGATATGGAAGACACCGGTTTTGATATGGAGCGGATCCCGCAGAAACGTGAGGTCCTATCCACGCCAATGAAGTTGCTGGAAGCCGACTTGTGCAGCAAGCTTGTAAATTACAACAATAACCCCATTGACAAATGGTGTCTGGCCAATACGGCCTTAGATATAGATAAACGCGGGCTGATAATGCCTGTTAAGGTCCAAGGAAAATCCATCAACAGAATTGACGGAGCAGTTACCCTGATTATCAGCTACGCCGTTTTAATGCAATATAGGTCTGAATATATGAGCTTGGTAGGGTGAGGCTATGAAAGACAAATTAAAACGATTAACCAAATACATCGACGATATCCTCTTTTTGTTCGGCGTGATCTTCCTGACCCTTGGCGGCTTTCTCACATACATGCCCATAGGATTTTTCGTTTTAGGTGTATGCTGCATGGCATATGCTTTTATTTTTGCTAAATCTGCGACAAAGCGAGGTAGTGGCTAGTGCTCATCCAGAATTTATTTGCCAACAATGTAAAAGCAAACGGCCTGCAGCTGGCCAAGTTTCTCGATGGTTATTCTCCGATCTTTAGCCAGTTTGGCCGCAGCATTTACGCCTCTGATGTTGTGCAGATGTGCATTGACTGCATTGCCACCGAATGCAGCAAGCTCACACCTCAGCACGTCACGATCGATGATAACGGTTTACCCGCACCTTTACAGGGAGATAATTTTAACCGCCTATTCAGGTTTGCGCCCAATGGTTTAATGTCCACGCGGGAGTTCATCGAGAAGGTTATCTGGCTGCTGTATCTGAATTACAATGCTTTTATTTATCCCGTTTACAATACTCTAACAGATAGCAGGGGAAATGTCAGCCGGTATTACACAGCCTTTTATCCTCTTAATCCGATACAGGTGGAATTTCTCCAGGATGCGGTAGATAAGCTGTTTGTGCGCTTCTATTTTTTCAACGGCAACAGTTACACACTGCCTTATGCCGATGTCATCCACCTGCGCAAGAAGTATTCAGTCAATGACATTATGGGCGGCGGCATAAATGGCCAGCCAGATAACACGGCCCTCCTAAAAGTTCTGGAAACCAATGATATTGTCTTGCAGGGGATCGGGAAAGCCATCAAAACAACCCTGGCCGTACGCGGCATACTCAAAATCAATACCCTGATGGATGATGAAAAGCAGAAGGCCGAGCGCCTGAGATTTGAACAGGCTATTGGGGATGGGGTGACCGGGATCCTCCCTATGGATATGAAGGGGGAGTACCTTCCGCTGACGATTGATCCCAAGCTAATCGACAAAGACACTCTGGAGTTTCTGGAAAACAAAGTGCTCCGCTGGTTTGGGGTATCGCTGCCGATTATCAACGGCGACTATAACGATGAGCAGTATCAGGCGTTTTACAACAAAACGATTGAGCCTATTGTCATCGGCCTGGGCCAAGCTTTTTCCGGGGCGATATTTTCTCAGCGCGAGCAGGATATTGGTCATGAAATAAAGTTCTATCAGCTCAATCTGGAGTTGATGGATACCAAAAATAAAATGGCCTTTGTCCAGGCTCTGGGTGACCGGGGGATCTTAACGGACAACCAGATCCTGGCTTTGTTCGGCATGGCTCCTTATGATGGCGGCAATGTCAGACATATGAGCTTGAACTATATCGACGCATCCCTGGCGAATACTTACCAGATGCTGAAAGTTAAGGGCAATGACCCCCGCAATATTGGAGAAACAGGAGGTAAGCAGTAATGCCTAAAAAGAAATTACCCGCAAAAGGAACAGCGGAAATACGCAGCTTTAATATGTTAGACCTGCAGGTTGATCCGGAAGGCAATGTCATTCAAGGCCATGCAGCCGTGTTCGGGCAAGCAGCAAATATCTATGGCTGGTTTAACGAGGTAATTGAACGCGGCGCCTTTGACCGAACCGATTTTACCGACGTGCTTTTCTCTATCAATCATGACTTGGAAAAGATCCCGCTGGCCCGCAGCCGCAACAATAATCTGAACTCTACCCTGCAACTACAGGTGGACGATCAAGGGCTAAACACCAGGGCGGTTCTGGATATTGAAAATAATGCAGAAGCGAAAGCCCTTTATGGGGCGGTGAGCAGGGGCGACATCAGTGGGATGTCGTTTATTTTTAATGTCCGTGATGAAAAATGGGAGAATCTCGACAGTGATATGCCAACCCGGTATATCACGGATATTGCCAAAGTGTTCGAGGTTAGTGCGGTATCGTTTCCGGCTTATGCCGGGACGGATATAGTTGCTCGTAAGCAGCCTGTACTGGATAGTGCGGCAAAGGCACTGGAGAGTGCCCGGTCAAAGCTGGAGAGCTTGGCAGATGAGCAACAGAACAAGGAGCTTGAAGAAAGCAGGGTTCAGCTGGAGCTGGAAAAAACCAAACTAGAAAAGCTTTATTAGGAAAGGATCAGGTGAGCATCATGAAAGAATGGCTCTTAAAAATGATAAAGGAAAAAGAGGAAGCGCGGGCAGCTTTGAAGGCCAAGGGCAAAGCCAGCACAAGCATCGACGAGGTCAGGGCGCTAGGGAATCAGGTTGAGGTCTTGGACAAAGAATTAGCGGAGTTCAGAAACCAACTCGAAGCCTTACCAGATGAGGCACCACCTGCAACTACTGGTGCCTCTGCTCCGGCCCATCCACAACCACAGACAGTTGAGCAACCGCCCGAGTTTGATCAGAGACAGGTCCAAATTCCCCAGGGCCAACTTAATGTCCTGGCTACCTACGGTATTGTGCGTAGCCATGTGCCGGAAGAGCCCGAAAAAAAGAATAAAGAAGCTGCTGAACTGGCCGAAAAACGCGGCCAGGCCTTAAAGGAAATGCGTTCTGTTACCGTAGGGACTTCCAATATCATCTTACCGGCCTACCAGGCTAGCGATATCAAGCCCTACTTTAATGAAGTATCAAGCATTATCGACCGGGTTAATCAAAAGCCGTTACCCGGCGGAGAGTCTTTTCGGCAACCTTATGAAGCTGGAGCCGGCCAAGGCGATTACACTACTGAAGGTAACGACTACGCCAATGCAGACCAAACCTTTGACTATGCGGATATCACCAAGGCGAAAATCGCTGCCTATAGTGAAGACTCTGAGGAAGTCACTCGCTTGCCGGCAGCTGATTACGATGCAGCTATTATGAAATCCGTACCGAAATCAGTCCGCAAGAAGATCACAAAAGAAATATTGGTGGGTACAGGAGCAGCCAATCACTTGGCAGGCATCTTCTCGGCAGCAGCTACAGCAATCAACGCTGCGACTGATCTTTCCATTTCAGAGATCGATGAAACCACATTGGATGAAATTCTTTACACTTTTGGCGGAGATGAAGATGTTGAGGATGTTGCCGTATTGGTTCTCAATAAGTTAGATTTAAAAGCCTTTGCCACCTTGCGTGATGCTGATGGGGAAAAGATTTATACCGTGGTTAATAAGGGTAATACCGGCACCATTGACAATGTACCGTTTATTATTAACAGTGCCTGCAAGGCGATAAGCTCAGGATCCAGCAATGAGGGTGATTACGCCATGGCTTATGGACCTCTTTCCAACTATACTTTAGCGATCTTCTCGGATCTGGAAGTGCAGCGGTCCTTGGACTATAAGTTCAAGCAGGGAATGATCGCTCACCGTGGTTCTATTTTCTGTGGCGGCAACGTAACCGCCAAGAACGGCTTTCTGCGCGTTAAAAAGGGATAATTGTTCAAAAAGCATAGATCAAAAGAGCGTCCTCCAGGGGATGCTCTTTCTTCTAACTTTGAGAAGGGATGAGGTACTTACATGAGAATAGGATTTAACCCCAAGAACTGTAATATAAAGACGGATGCCCCGGGCATTTCCATTGACCGGGGATTTTTGGCCCATTTCCAGGTATCTGCCGCCAATGCTGCGGCCGCCAGTGCCACCGGAGTAATGGCAGCAGCAAACCTCGGGGCCTCAACACAGACTAAAACTACCGGGATAACAAATCCAGCGGTCCCGCGTGCGCTAAGAATAGCTGGCAACGTGTCTGGTTTGACCACAAAGGTAAATGTGAAGGGAACCAACTTTGCCGGGGAAGCAATCAGTGAAGAACTCACGCTGAACGGCACTGCAAATGTAGACGGCGCCAAGGCGTTCAAGACTATCACCGAGATTGATCTGCCGGCGCAGACACACACCCCGGCCGAACAAACAGAAATCCAGGAGTATACCCATAAGGCTGATGCCGGTGGAACCATAACCGTGACGGTGACTGCTGCCGGTATGAACGGATCTCCAAAAGCAGTAGCTCTTGAAGTAGAGACAGACGATACTGCGATTGAAGTTGCCACTAAGGTTGTCGCTGCTTTAAATGCCGATGAAGATGTTAGCGCGAAGTTTGTGGCCTCTAATGAGGACGGAACCAGCGCAACAGTGACTCTGACAGCCCTGGCACCCGCCGCCAATGATGCAACTCTGGCAATGGCCTTTGTCGATACCGATACCACCGGAGTAACTGCTGGAGTTTCCACCGATGGGACCGCCGGCGTTCCTTACGACAAAGTTTCTGTTGGCTGGTGTGACAAGTTGGGCCTGCCATACAAACTGGCCCAAAATACTGTTCTGGCGACGTACCTTGACAACACTAAAGAAACTAACCCACCAACCGTTACGGTTAGCGCAACAGATCTCGAGAGCAATACCATCGATCTGGACAGCGCTTTAAACGGCAAGGTTGTCGACGCTTATTTATTAGTTTAATCCGGAAGACTTAAGGTGGTGACACCATGATACTTACAGCCCAGGAAGCAGCGGACATTCTACGTATTGTAGACCCGGCAGATTACCCGCAGCTTAACATCATTTTACCTTTTGTTGACGACTTTATTAAAACGGCAACCGGCCGGGATTGGGCCGCGGATGCTGAAAAGGATCCGACCGCTAAAATGCTAGCCGGGGCTTTAACAGTCCGTTGGTTTGATGATCCCGGTCAGATGGGAAATATTGCCGACAATGATATTGGGGTAAAAAGCCTGGTCGGGCAGTTGCACGCAAAAGCATTGGAGATGGCGCCATGAGAAACATAGGCGAGTTAAGACATCTAATTACAATCAAATACAACGCCACTCTTGGTATGACTAACAGCGACGGATTTCCGGTTGAAACCTGGGTAACACTCACTACAGCCTGGGCCAAGCGAAGCGGGCTCAAGGGCAGACTGTTCTACCAGGCGGCTGCAGCCCAGGCTGAAACCGACGTGATATTTACGACCCGTTTCAAGGAAGGCATCAAAGCTGGCATGCGAATCCATGAAGGACAAGAAATCTATGAGATTAAAATGCCGCCTATCGATCCTGATGGCAGTAGAAAGTGGCTGGAGATACACACCAGGCAGGTGCTGCAAAATGGGAGTTGAGATTAGTCTTAGTGGTATTGCGGACCTTGTTGAGGAGCTTGAGCGTATGGCTGCAAATTCCGCCAAAATCCAAGATGAGGTATTGCAGACCGCAGCAGAACCAGTTTTGCAAGAGGCCAGGCGAACTACGGCCTTCCATGATCGTTCAGGTAAACTCAGAGGAAGCCTGAATATCAGTAAATCCAAGATCAGGAAAGGACAAAGATATGTACTTGTACAGGCTGATGAATTTTACGGCAGAATGGTAGAGTTCGGTACATCAAAAATGTCTGCCAGGCCATTCCTGCAGCCTGCTCTGGAACGAAATGAGAAAATCGTCTTGGAGATTATCAGAAATGTTTTAGGGGAGGCGTTGGGTAAATGAATTACAAAAAGCTGATCATGGATACCTTAGCCTCTTTAACAGTCCCCGTGGAATTTCAGGTATACTCTGGTACTGCAGCAACTTACATTACTTTTCTTTGCTACAACGAGCAAGGCGAAGAATGGGCGGAGGACGCAGAAATAGCAACAGGTTATTATATCCAAGTGGATATCTGGACCAAGGGCGATTACACAACCCTTGAGGGACAAGTCCAGGCGGCTATGACTGCCGTAGGTTTTGCCCGAACCTCAGCTCAGGATTTATACGAGCCGGAGACCAAGACTTACCACAAGGCGCTCAGGTTTGTTTATGTAAGTTAATGGCCCAAATCACTCAGCACCCTATCGGGTGCTTTTATTATGCCCAAAAACGAAAGGACTGATAGCATTGCCAATTGTTGGTGTTGAGAAGGTCTATATAGCTCCGGTGACCACCGACACAGTGGACTCTTTAGTGTTCGGCACACCGGTCTACTACGAAGGAATTAAGAGACTCGGCATTAAACCCAAGCAAAGCACCGAAAAATTATACGCAGAGGATAAACTCTGGGATCAGAAGACGACCTTTGATAGCGCGGATGTTGATATCGAACTGGCCGATATGACCAGCGCCCAGAGGGTCACTGTGTTAGGTCAGACAACCGCCTCTGAAGGCGGCGTCTATGCCAGCAGCGACGACGAAGCTCCCTATGTGGCAATCCTGTATAAAGCCCCGCTGCGTGTTGGGTACCGCTACGGAGTAATTTATAAAGGCGCCTTTGAAATTCCGGACGACTCTATGGATGGGCAGGAAGGCAAGGTCAAATTCCAGACTCCAAAATTGAAGGGGACCTTCCAGACCTTGAAGAAAAACGGGATGTGGGAATACCACGTTGATACAACTGATCCGAACTGCCCGGAGAATATTGAAGATACCTGGTTCGATGCGGTCGTGGTACCGAGTGCCGATACCACACCACCGACTGTGGCCACTTCGCCGCTTGACGGAGCAACAGACGTCGCCATCTCCGCCAACATGGTCTGGACCTTCAACGAAGCCATCGACTCAGGTAAAGTGACAGCCGCCAACTTCTTCTTACTCAAGGCCTCGGATGGCAACTTAGTAGCCGGAGCCCTGAGTCTGGACGGAACCGGTAAGATCGTTACTTTGAACCCGACAAACAACCTGGATGCGGGAGCCGCCTACATCGGAATATGCACGACCAACGTTACTGACCTGGCTGGCAACGCCCTGGTTGCAATAGAGGTAACTAACTTCACAACCGCTTCCTAATCGCAGGGCGGAGAATAGCATGAGAGAAGGGACCAAACTCCCTTCTCTTAATTTTTGAGGAGGCCAATAGAATGCAGATTACCCTGAACGGAAAGACATACTTGGCCCCGTCGCCAAAGGGCCGGATGGTCCGGAAGGCCTACGAACTGATCGAAAAGCTCAGCCCGACGGAGGTCAAAACCTCAGACCTGGATGAGCTGGCGGCCTACGCAGTGGAATTGTTTGGCGGCCAGTTTACAATCGACGAATTCTACGATGGTATTAGCGCCAAGGAGACGCTGCCGACACTCGGCTATTTTGTGAACCTGATGCTCGGTCGTATTGAGGAGAAAATAAGCCAACTCCCAAACGGGTAAGCGGAGGTACCAGCAGGAAGGTATCTCCGGGAGATTTGATCAAGGAGGTCTGGCTCTGGCTCATGGGCGAAGGGCTGACGCTCAACGCCATTGATGAGTGCGACTTATTCTTTTTATTGGACCTGATAGTTTATCGGGCAAACAAGCAGCCGGAACCGGAAATGACAACAATCGATCAAATATTTTAAGGGGGCGGGTGGTGAGAGATGCCTGATGATTCCATAAAGGCCCTGGCGGTCAAGATCGCCATGGAGGACGGAAACTTTCAGCAGGGAGTGAAGGACCTCAAACAACAGCTCGGGGTCATTGATAGCGAGTTCAAATCAAGTGTTGCTGGAGTCAAGAACTGGGGAGACAGCCTTGATGCCCTCAAGTCTAATGCTGCTGCTTTGGGTGACAAGATCAATGTCCAGCAGAAAATAGTTCAGCAATATTCCGAGCAGCTGAAAAAGTCAGAAGATGCACTTGCCGCCAACTCCCAAAAAATGCTTGATCTAAAAAATAAGGTTGAATCGGCAAAGGATTCCTGGGAGCAAAGTAAAACGGCGCTCGGTGATAATGCTGAAGCGACACAAAAACTCGAGGCAGACTATAAGAAACTCAACAAGCAGTATGAAGGCGCTGAAAGCCTTGTCCGCAAGAATCATTCAACCATGCAGGGCTACACAATCCAGCTGAATAATGCCAAAGGTGCCTTAAATGGCCTGGAATCCAAACTTGAGCAAGTCAATAAGGAGATTGATACTCAATCAAGCAAGTGGAATAAGGCCGCAAAAAGCATGGAAGAAGCCAGTCAGAAAATGAAGGATACCGGCGACAAACTTACTGGTATTGGTGAAAAGCTTTCCGTAGGGGTTACTGCACCAATTGTTGCAGCTGGCGGAGCGTTACTTAAAGGCGCAATTGATGCTGAAAACGCGCAAGGTAAGCTCCAGGCATCTCTTGGATTAACTGCTGATGAAGCCGCTGATCTTGGAGCCGTAGCGCAATCTGTGTGGATTAATGCTTTTGGTGAGAACATCGGTGAAGCAACAGATGCAGTGGTTACGGTAAGAAAAAACATCGGCAGCTTGGCTGAAGATGAGTTGGATCTGGCTACCCAGGGAGCCCTGACTCTGGCTGATGTGTTTGGCGCTGATGTAGTGGATAGCACAAAAGCAGCCGGCACAATGATGAAAAACTTTGGTATTGATGCAAGCAGCGCGCTCGATCTTATAACTGGGGGATTTCAAAAAGGTGGCGATTATTCCGGTGAATTGCTCGACACATTAAATGAATACAGTCCGCAGTTTGCGAGCATGGGAATGTCGGCTGACCAGATGATGGGGATATTAATCGCCGGTGCTCAAGCCGGAGCTTTCAACCTCGATAAGGTTGGCGACAGCATAAAAGAATTCAATATCCGGGCGCAGGACGGATCAGACGCTACTGCCGCAGGCTTTAAGATGCTCCAGCTTGACGCTACACTAATGGGTACAGCTATGGCTGAGGGCGGGGAATCAGCTCAAAAAGCATTTGTTGCTACAGTATCCGCTTTAGCTAATATGGATGACAAAGTGGCGCAGAACTTAGCAGGGACTGCGCTCTTTGGAACACAGTGGGAAGATGTTAGATCCAAGGTTATTGTAGCAATGGCCGAGGGTGTTAAGGGAATCGGTGATTTTCAAGGTGCTACAGATGAAGCGGCCAAGGCCATGTATAGCAATAATCCAGGTGCCGCTTTAACATCATCCATGCGTGAATTACAAGCTGCTATTGGCACGGCTCTTTTACCACTTGCCGACATAATTAAAAATGATATAGCTCCGGCGGTTAAATCAGCAGCTGATGCGTTTGCAAACCTATCACCAGAAGGACAGAAAACAGTGCTTGCAATCGCTGGTATTGCTGCAGCAGCAGGGCCAGCAACGTGGGCGCTTGGTGGTATGGTTAAGGGTGTTGGGGTAATAGCAGGAGGCTTGGGAAGTTTAATTAAATTCCTCGGACCTGCTGCCACAGCAACTGTAGCAGTAGGTGAAGCATCCACGGTGGCGGCCGGAGTAGGGGCAACAGGAGGCTTGGCGGGCTTGGGAGCATCATTGGGAGCAGCAGCCATCGCTGCGGCACCATTCGTCGCGGCAGGTGTTGCTGTGGTTGGCACCGGATACCTTATCAACAAGGCCATGTCCGAAGAGGCAATCCCTGCAGTGGATCTCTTTGCTGATAAGTACAATTCAGCGGCTGGCGAGGTTGGATCGGCAAACAGGGTTATAGGGGATTCGGTGGAGGTAACGTCAATAAAGATCAGCGAGGGAACTAAGAAAGCTGTCGGAGATTACATGAAATTGGATGAAGATGCATCCAAAGCCTTAAATAATCTTTATGTTTCAAGCTCAAAGATCACGGGCCAAACCGTTACTGATATGGTTGGTAAATACAATACCATGGCCGCCCAGATCAAGGCCGGCATGGTTATGCACAATCAGCAGCAGCTCACCGATATGCAGGCCTTCTTCGCCAAATCGAGCGCCCTGACAGCTGCCGAGGAAGCGCAAGCTCTGGCTAAATTACAAACAGATAATACCGCCAAACAGACCGAAATTGATGGTTATACAAAGCGGATCCAAGCAATCCTCACTTTGGCCAGTCAGGAGAACAGGGCTTTGACACTTAACGAGCAGCAGGAGATCAATGGGATCCAGGACAAGATGAAAACCGGAGCAGTCAAGGCCCTGTCTGAGCAGGAACTGGAATCAAAAGTAATCCTTGAACGTTTAAAGGGATATGAGGGCAGAATCACAGCCGAGCAAGCGGCAGAAGTTATCAAGAACGCGAACAAACAGCGCGACGATGCGGTAAGTGCTGCCAATCAGCAGTATGACGGGACACTTCGCAATATCATTAAAATGCGGGATGAATCTAAGGTTATCACAGCAGATCAGGCAACTAAAATGCTTGCTGATGCTGAAAAGCAAAAAATAGACAGCATAACTAAAGCTGAAGAGCTTAAAAAGGGTGTAGTTGAGAAGATCGGGGAAATGAATACTGATGTACTTAACAAACTTGATACAAATAATGGCGCAATTAAATCACGCTGGCAAACCTTAGGTGATTGGTTTAGAAACAACCCTATCATCCGTTCAATATTCACATCAGATGCGGGGAGTTCATACATCGGCTCAAACGCGAGTGGTACCGATTCTTGGCAGGGTGGCCCGACATTTATCCATGAGCGCGGGTATGAATTATACGACCTGCCGCAAGGAACTCGGATATTCAATCATGATGCCAGTCAGGATCTGGTCCTAAAAACTGCCGAGGCCGTGGCAAGACATGTTTTGGCAGGCGCCCAGGGTGTCTCAAATGTATCTGCTCAGGTATTTATGCCGCAGGATGTTATCGTTACCATGCCGGTTATTTTGGATGGTAAAGTCCTGACAACAACATCAAGCCGCATACAACTGCAAAATAACTATATTAAGGCCCGGTCGCTGGGAGTGGTACCAACATGAGTCAGATAAAAATAGTTGATGCTTCACTTAATGAACTTTCGACGCTTGAAGTTGTGAGCTCATGTGTTAGAACAGAGAAGATCAATGCTGATAACGTGCTTAACTTCGCGCTCTTAATGAAAAACGCGGCATCTGCTTACATTAACTCATTTAATTGTTACGAGCTTGACGGTGATTACTTCGATTTGGCCTGCTATAACAAAGCGCAGCTTGCTGACGGGAAACGCCTGGCCACCGTGGAGTGTGAGCACGTTAGTTATCGGCTTAACGACCCGGACTATGATAAGGATTATTTTACTCATACCGGCACACCGACGTATATCCTTGGGCAGATCCTTGACGGTACTGACTTCACGGTTGGAACTGTAGATTTCACTGACAGTGTGACCTATTCTGCCCAGGAAAAGAAGTCCCGGCGCCAGATCCTCATGGAGTTTGTGGCGACACTCGAAGGCGAAGTGCAATTTGACGGTTTTGAGGTTTCAATACTGGCCCACAGGGGGAGCGCAACTCCCAGGGATCTTATTGTCGGCTATCATATCAACGTTGTATCAAAGACCTACAACAAACGCGAGACAGATAACGACGGTAATCCTTTGGTTTCCTATGCCTGTGAAGTCGTGCGAAATCTTGACCCGCCTCTGGCTTTAGGGGATGAGATAAGGATTGATTATGACGAATTGGACATAGATATCGCGCTCCGGGTAGTTAGCATCAGTTATGATCCATATAATCCGCAGAGAGTGAAACCTATTATTGAAATCGGGAACTATATCAATGCGCTGGAGGACAGTCTATACAGGATCGCAACCTCAACCGTAAGCAAAGACGCTGTTTACAACGGCTGCCGGATCGGCCCGGAGTACGGTTTTGAAGTAGTGTTGTCTGATAACATGGCCAGATCGTTTTTTAACAGTACGGCTTTTAAGATGCAAAAAGGTGATGGCTCAGGAACAAACTGGGTGGATGTGCTGTACTTTGACCCGGTAACACAGACGTATGTGTTCGTGGGTACTATTGCAATGGGAGCTGGCTCAACTATCGACTGGAACGAAGTTACTCCGCCAACTTTAGAGCAGATTGGCTTTGAGGGTATAACCATCGACGACATTGCAGACCTTGCTGGCTATCTTACCTATATTGGCGAGACCGGTATCTATACCGGAACGCTAGTAGCGCAGCAAATCTATGGCCTGCTCCTCGAAGCGGTTACGATCAAGGCAGGTAAAATAGTTGGCGATGACGAGAATAGCGCTATTCTTGAAATTGGGGAGTACGGTGGGGCTATCGATACTGCTTATAATGAAATAAATTCGATCAGATTAAAGCCTGGTGGAACAAATTGTGGCTACCTTCAGGTCATTGAGAACGGTGAAGTATACTTTTACAGCAATGATGGCTCAGGTATCGATTTTGCTTCTATTCGTGAGGATGGCTTTTATTTGGGTGATCTAAAAATCGCGGGAGTTGTGGAGGGTGAAATAATTCTTACAGTTCCGCAAGTTTGGGTTCAAGCAGACGAGCCAACAGAAGCAAAAGTAGAAGATCTCTGGATAGATACAGATGATTACAGCAGGTATGATAAGACAGATATCTCCAGCAATACTACTTTAGAAGCAAACGCTTCAGAGTTCATCAACGCCAGCGGTACTTTTACACTGACTTTACACGCTGCTACAGCTGCTGGAATAATCAAGAAGGTATATAACACAGGCACAGGTATCATAACAATCGCCGGAACAATCAATGGGGCAACAAATATGAAATTATACCCAGGCGAAAGTGTTGAACTGATCACTGACGGAACAAATTGGAGGTATTAGTCAATGGGGTTAGAAACAAGGAATCTTAATACAACAGCAATAAAGCAAGGATACAATTCAGCCTATAAAGTTATCTCAAATTGGGTACCAACTAATGATGGCCGCTATATGTGTTGCTGGATGGATTCCTCTACGAAAGAACTTCAAACAGGTTTCAGTGCCGATTTGGACTTTCTATCTGTGGATTTTGCTATGGAGTCAGTTGTTGTAACATCTGGTATTACAGTGGACGGATATTCAAGAAACCAGACTTCTCTATTCAAAAGAACGGATGGAAAAGTATTACTA
>DATMYJ010000241.1:0-2662 GCA_035561015.1 Desulfitobacteriaceae bacterium
GTCTTTATCCTTCAGATTCCTGCCTTTTCTGCCTGCAGAAGAACAGCCCTCAAATAGTAAATAAACCAGAGCATCCCGATTATTGAAATCTGTATAATGCTTCCATAATTGAAAACCAGATGTTGCCTGATAAGCAAAAAGATAGTCCATGCCTGGGCATCAAACAAACCGCTCAAATTGCCAGAGCAGCCATTTTTGGAGAAGGAATAATGCTGTACTGATCAAGATGCTCAGAAGGCCACTCGATTAAACAAGTATGAGGTGAAAAAAGAATGGGTTTAGAACATCTGCTGCAGCCCAAGGCAATAGCGATAATAGGAGCAAATGAATCTCCGTTCCATTTTGGAAACACAGCTGCCCTCAACGCTTTACAATCTGAGAAGCATACGGCTATCTATTTTATAAATTCCAGACGTGCTATGGTGCTGGGCAAACCAACCTATAATACTTTAGCCGATCTGCCTGTGGTTCCCGACCTGGCTGTGCTGGCAATCCCCAAAGCAAGCGTTCCTGCTCTCTTGCGAGAAGCCGGGGAACTTGGAATCAAGGCTGTGGTAGTGTTTGCTTCCGGTTATAGCGAGATCGGAACTGCCAGGGGCCGGGCTGATGAAGAAGAACTTAAAGCCATAGCCCAAAACTACAACCTGAAGGTAATGGGGCCAAACTGTATTGGTTATATCAATAATATCCGGAAAATAAAAATACTAGGTTTTTCCGGCACAGAATTTGACATGGCTGTCCGCAAAACCGGGGCCGCCATCTTAGCCCAAAGCGGGAAAATTGCTGCCGATTTGGCAGGCTGCCCCTATCTGGACATTTCTTATGTTCTTTCGATGGGAAATTGTGCCATGCTGACCATTGAAGAAATTTTCGAGCATCTCGTGGAGGAAGATGAGGTCAACATTGTGGGCATCTACCTGGAAGGAATCAAGGATGCCCCGAGATTCATGCGCTGTCTCCGGCGGGCTTATGAGCTGCAGAAACCGGTCGTTATTCACGCCGCAGGACTGAGTAAACTTGGCGCCAAATCCACAGTCTCCCACACCGGCACCCTGGCCGGCAACAGAGCGGCCTATGAAGCTGTGTTTAAAAAATATAAGGTCATCATGGTCGAGAATAAGGATGAATTTCTTTCTGCTGTGAATTTACTGACCTGCTGGCAGGGACGAATGCCCAAACGGGCTAATTTTGCCGGCTTTAATGAGTCAGGCGGGGACAATGCCGTTCTGGCCGATATGTGCGAGAAATATGGTGTGCGCCTGCCGGCTTTGGAAGCGGAAACGATAGGCAAACTCAAAGCAGTCTTGCCCAGCTTTGCCACTCCTGCCAATCCTCTGGATGCCGTGGGCGGGAGCATTACTGACGCTATCCCGGATCAGGTTAGCCTTTACCGCATATTTGGAGAGGATCCCAATATAGATGCCCTTTTAATGGGAGCGATACCATTTTCGGTGGGGGATCCCCTTAATGATAGAATCGGCAAGATGCTGATCCGCTATGCAGGGGAGAAAGAATCAGTCCCTATACTCGTTATGCCCTCTATGGAGGATCGGCGGGATCCGCAGTGGCGGGAAAAACTTAAGGAGCAGGGGATTGCGATTTTAGGCTGTTCCGATATCGGCTATAATGTGTTGGGCAAAATCTCCAGATATATTGAAGAAAAATACACCCGCACCCTGGCCGATGCTGTTCCCGAAAGGCAGCATACCGCCCCGCCGGAAGCCCTGACGGAATTTGCATCCAAAGAAGCACTGAGCGCAATCGGCTTGCCGATGCCCAGGCAGGCACTAGCCGAAAACAGGGAGCAACTGCTTGCCCTATTGGGCAGTTTCAAATTTCCGGTGGTGTTGAAAATATCTTCTGCTGATATTTTGCATAAAACTGATGCCGGCGGGGTCAAACTGAATCTGCAATCCAGGGAAGAGGCTCTGGCCGCCTTTGACGGCATCATGAAGAGTTGCACAGTTTACAACCCTCAGGCTCGTTTGGAGGGAGTGCTTGTGCAGGAGATGGCTAAAACCGGTACGGAAATGATCCTGGGCATCAGCAGTGACGCCCAGTTTGGACCTTTACTGATGATCGGCATGGGCGGAGTATTTGTGGAAATTTTCAGGGATGTAGCCCTTTATCCTTGCCCGTTGGACCAAACTGAGGCTCTGGAGATGCTCAGGAGTCTGAAGGCCTATAAGCTCTTAACCGGCTATCGCGGTTCCAGGCCCTGTGACATTGATTCCTTGGCAGAAGTGATGGTCAAACTGTCCCAATTTGCGGCAGAAAACAAAGAAACAGTTAAGGAACTGGACCTGAATCCTATATTTGTCTATCCTGAGGGAGAAGGGCTTTGTGTTGTTGATGCCCTGTTGATTAAGTACCGGGAATAAAAGCGAACCCTATCTTTTGAACCAATATGAAGAAGCCTGCTGATAATAACGAAATAACATGAACAAAAAAATCTGATATTTACGCTGTATTGGAAAAGGACTTAGTTCAAATTACTGAACTCGGTCCTTACTTTATTCTACCCGCGGGATCAAAACGGGAAATTTACCAAATAGGCGACCATTGGGCTTCCAGACCTTTGGAATCATTTCCTGAAATCTGATACTTTTGTCCTAATATAACAGGACATTAGAAGCAAAATATTGATACAAACATACCAAAT
>DATMYJ010000242.1:0-2299 GCA_035561015.1 Desulfitobacteriaceae bacterium
ATTATATTTGGAAAACATAGGAGGGTAAAAACGGTGGCAAAACAAATTATTTTTAATGAAGAAGCTCGTCACTCTCTGGAACGTGGCGTTAATGCTTTAGCTGAGGCTGTGCGGATTACTTTAGGACCAAAAGGGCGCAATGTTGTTTTGGACAAAAAGTTTGGTTCACCCTTAATCACCAATGACGGAGTAACCATTGCCCGGGAAATTGAACTGGAAGATCCTTACGAAAATATGGGTGCCCAATTAGTCAAGGAAGTAGCAACCAAGACCAATGATGTGGCCGGTGACGGTACCACTACCGCAACAATCCTGGCTCAGGCCATTATCCGTGAAGGCCTGAAAAATGTAGCAGCCGGTGCTAATCCCATGGGTATCAAACGCGGAATTGAGAAGGCCGTTACTGCCATTGTCGATGAGCTTCAGGCTACTGCCAAAACAATCGAGAGCAAAGAAGCTATTGCCCAGGTTGCATCGATTTCGGCCAGTGATACAGAAATCGGTAAACTTATTGCCGAAGCTATGGAAAAGGTTGGCAAAGACGGTGTAATTACTGTTGAAGAAGCCAAAGGAATGACGACAGAACTCGAAGTAGTTGAGGGAATGCAATTCGATCGCGGCTACCTTTCAGCTTATATGATCACTGATACCGAAAAGATGGAAGCAGTCCTCAATGATGCCTATATACTGATTACCGATAAGAAAATCAGCTCAATTCAGGAAATCCTGCCGGTATTGGAAAAGGTAGTCCAGGCCGGTCGGCAGCTGCTGATTATCTCTGAAGATATCGAGGGTGAAGCTCTGGCTACCCTGGTTGTCAATAAACTGCGCGGAACCTTCACCTGCGTAGGTGTCAAGGCTCCTGGTTTTGGCGATCGCCGTAAGGCTATGCTCGAAGATATCGCCATTCTTACCGGCGGCACGGTTATCACCGAAGATCTGGGTCTTAAACTTGACAGTACCAGTCTTGATATGCTGGGCAGTGCCCGCCAGATCCGTATAACCAAAGAAAATACCACGATCGTGGAAGGTGCCGGAGATACTTTTGAGATCAGTAAACGCGTTGAAGGCTTGAAAAAAATAATTGAAGAAACAACTTCTGATTTCGACCGGGAAAAAACCCAGGAACGCTTAGCGAAACTGGCCGGCGGAGTAGCAGTTATTCAGGTTGGTGCTGCTACCGAGACCGAAATGAAAGAGAAGAAACTCCGGATCGAAGATGCTCTGGCCGCTACCCGGGCAGCTGTTGAAGAAGGTATCGTTTCCGGCGGCGGTACTGCCCTGCTTGATGCCGCCGCAGCTCTGGACAAACTTAGCTTAACCGGTGATGAACAAACCGGCCTGAATATCGTTCGCCGTTCTCTGGAAGAGCCTTTACGGCAAATTGCCAATAATGCCGGCTATGAAGGCTCAGTCGTAGTGGAAAAAGTACGCTCTCATGAACGCGGTGTCGGTTTCAATGCTGTGACCACAGCCTATGAAGACATGATCGCTGCCGGTATTGTTGACCCGGCCAAAGTTACCAGAACCGCTCTCCAAAATGCAGCTTCGATTTCAGCTATGCTGTTGACTACAGAGTGTCTGATAACTGATATCCCAACCAAAGATGGCGGCGGTATGCCTCCCGGCATGGGCGGCATGGGCGGCATGGGCGGCATGGGTGGCATGATGTAAGAAGGCCCAAAATCCGCATGAATAGCGGACCTGTGGCATCGGTAATCTAAAAAATTACCTAAAAGTAACGAAAAAGTAACGCAATCGAATAAATCATAGCAATACCCTTAAGGGGTATTGCTATGATTAGAGGCTTTTCATGAGTTCAGAGAACTTACGGGAAGCTTCTTTTTTCGTTGTCTTTGTGACATGCTGTTACTACTAAGTTTAGACGGACCATAGACTGATAGCGTTAGCTGTCCATTAATTGCCGGAAAAAATGATCGAAGCAATGAATATTAATGAATGTTATTGTACGTTTGTCTGTCTGTTAGTCTTTTGAGGAAAAGGATCCGATCCAGTCGATGTCTAACCGGCTCGCATTCATCGTTATTTCATTTTGAACTTTGTTTTACCATATAGGCCAGAATATTTACCCTGGTCTCTCGAGTTTTTCAAAGACGACAATTCAAAACCAAGATGCTCTCCACAACAGGAGTAAGAGACAGATTCTGCATACCAAATAAAAAATTCTGGTCAGGAAAGGATATCTATAGGGTATACAGTTAAAACATGAACTATTTCCCAAAGGACGAACAACAGTTTCAGATTAAACTTTTTAAGGGGAATCTAATTGACAGATATC
>DATMYJ010000243.1:0-5251 GCA_035561015.1 Desulfitobacteriaceae bacterium
GTTTAAAGTTTCTATATAAATCAGGGTAAGTTCACTTTTTGGCCAACTCTAAATTAAGCAGCGGCAGTATTACCCCCGAAGTAATAGCAAAGTCCGAAAAACCTTACGGCGGCGGCTTTCAGCAGCCCTGAGCATAATGCAAAAGAATATTATGCCTGGATTTGAAACAGGTTCACGGCCTCTCCTCCTTGCCGGCTCGTCCTGGTGTTTCTTCTTCAACGATTGGAAATGACGAACGGCCTGTTCTAATTTTTGATGCTGCTCCATACATACTGGAAATTATTTTCGAACAACATCTTTAAATCGGTTTTAGGATTCATCACCCAAATGAATAAAGCACCTTCCAATGAAGAAACGATATATAAGGATAGGGATTTGGAGTCAATTGTGTTTAATAGTTCGCCCCTGCGCTTTCCTTCTTCAATGATACTTTCTATTCTTCCCAGTAATTGCTCAGTAAATTCAATGACATGAGCAGACATGGATTCATATCTTTTTATGCACTCGATCATCAGAATTATAAGTGATCTGTTGCTGATGTTATCCACATGGAAATTGGTTTTCAAAAAAGTTTCTGCCTGCGATTGTTTTTCAAAGGCATGGAACAGCTTCTCTTTGGCAGATCCCTGGCATTTATCGATACTATTTATTATGTCATCCAGATACGGGAAGATGACTTTTTCAATTATTTCATTAATTAGCTGATCCTTGCTTTTGAAATGATGATAAAAGCCGCCTTTGGCTATGCCCACTTCCTGTATTAAATCGTTAATAGAGACTTCGGCAAAACCTTTTTCCACAAATAATTTAAGGGCCGTCTTTAATATTTTTTTCCTGGTATCCACAGCCTGTCTCCTTTTTTCCCCATTCTGTCTCATTTTACCGCATTTTGTCTCCTGTTAATCGAGTATGGTCTCTGCCGGCTCTGCCTCTTTTCGGGCATTTTCCCGCTTAATCTTCCGCCTAGCTAAAATAACATACAGAGACGGCACAACTACCAGGGTCAGAATTGTAGCATAAGCCAAACCGAAAATAATGGATATGGCCATCGACTTGAAAAGTTCTTCTCCGGCCACCGCCATTGGGATAAGTCCTGCAATAGCCGTCAGGGCTGTCAAGAGAACCGGTCTGAGCCGGGCTTTCCCGGCGTTGATCACTGCCTCATGGAGTTCCAGGCCTCTTTGGCGTTCGTTTTCAATGAATTCAATCAGGACTATACCGTTTCGGGCCACAATACCTATCAGGGTAATGATTCCCAAAATAGCCATAAAGCCAAGTTGTTTGCCTGTAATAAATATGCCCAGGATACTTCCTCCAAAAGCTAAAAGGAAAGTGACGGCAATTATCAGTGGGGCGCGGAAGGTGTAGAATTGCAGGATTATAAGCAGCAAAATCAAGACGGCAGAAACGACCAGGAGTTGTAGCAAATCTGCAAAAACATCAACAGATTCAACAGTTTCTCCTCCGGCCTCCCAGGTGTAGCCCTCCGGCAAAGTAAGGGTGCCCATATCTTTTTTAATTTGACTCATGACTCCGGCGGCTGTGGCCCTCCCCTGAACGCCACTGGATATTTCCACATACCTCGTTAAATTACGATGGGGGATGGAATTGATGGCAAAAGAGGGCGTGATCCTGGCAATCTGGGTCAGAGGTATTTGCTGTCCTCGGGCATTGGTAATATAGAGACGTTCAAAATCAGCTGTAGTGCTGCCGCCAGATTTATTGGCATAGATCACGATATCGGACAAGTCGTTCTGGTCGTCAAATTTAGCGACCGTTATGCCGTCACTCATTAAGCGGATACTGCTGGTAAGGGCAGCATAGTCCACCTGCAATTTAGCCCTTAAAGGCTCGTTTATTGCAATTTGATAACTGTAATTGTCGATGCCGATATTGTCCTTGATATCAGTGGTTCCGGCGATCTTTTTCAGTTTTTCTTTTACGTCCTGGGCCAGGCTGCGCAATTGGTCCATATCTTTGCCATAAATTCTCAGCACTACCGGCTTGCCTATCGGCAGGCCGCTTTGTAAATCTTTGGGCACAATTTCCGCGGCGGGATAAAGTTTCTCCAATTCCGTGCCCCAGGTACCCACCAAAGCAGCAACCGAAGTTTTGCTGGTATCCACTTTGACAAAGATTTGTCCGGATTGCGCACTGTCCTGAATGAACTCATCCGTGGAAAACATAGCAGGGGCCGGACCTCCCGCAAAAGAGGACACTTTTTCCACATTGGGCTGGGAACTGACCCATTTTGCCACGCCCCGAACAACCTCGTCGGTAGCGGCAATACTGCTTCCGGTCTGATTGGCTATATTTATCAGAAATTCCCCTCTGTCGGCCGTTGGGAAAAGCTGGATGGGGATAACCGTCACTAAGGAATAGGCCAGGACGGTGACTAAGGCCGATAAGAGAACGGCCTTGACAGGCTTCTTCAGTATTCTGGGCATATATTTGTCGGCATACCAATTTATCAGTTTGCTGATCTGCTTTCCCAAGAGTCCCGGCGCCTTGCCGTCAGCAGCGCCTTCTGCTTTTCCTTTCAGCTTTGCTCTTTGGCCATGCCACTGCCGAAAAATAGGGATAATGGTGAGGGACATAACCATCGAAGCCAGCATGGAGACACAAACAATAATCGGCAGGGGGCGGGTGAATTGTCCCAGCATGCCCTGCATAAAAGCTGTAGGCAAAAAAGTACAAATAGTCGCCAAAGTGGCTGTGACAATAGAAGTAAATACTTCTTTGGAGCCTCTGATGGCCGCTTCTGCAATCGGCATGCCTAAATGCACATGCCTTTCAATATTGTCATTCACCACTACAGCGTCGTCGACCAGGATGCCCAAGACGACAATTAAGCCAAAGATGGTTAACTGATTAAAAGTAACGTCAAACAGCGGGGCGGCCAGCAGGCTTATGGCCATCGATATGGGAATAGCGAGCGCAATTATCAGGGCGTTTATCAGGCTTAAACCTAAGGAACAGACAAAGATCACAGCCAGAATAGCGACAACCATTTCCCGGGCAAGACCGGAAAACATCTGACTCAAATGTTCATCTGCCGAATACAAATTCTCATATTGCAGGCCGGCCGGCATGGATTTTTCAAAGCCAGCCAGCTTATCGTTGACTTTTTTCTGGGTGGAGGGCACGTCATTGCCGGCTTCCGAAGTAAGAGTCAGGTTGATTGCCGGTTTTCCGTTATGGTAGACATAATGGCCTGCTTCTTCCGTAGTCAGGTAGGCCTGGCCGACATCCCTTAAGTAGAGGGCGTCGCCGGCTTGGGTAGTGGCCACAGCTATATTGTTTAAATTCGCCGCGTCATATTGTTCGCTTAACACCAACTGATAGCTGTGGTTGTCACTATTCAGGTTACCCAAAGGCGTTTTATCCTGGTTGGCTTGGATTGCTGCGGCCACCTGTCCCCAGGACACGCCGAAATTAAACAGCTTTTGGGTATCCAAGTCCACTCTTACCTGTTTCTGGGGCAAGCCGATTACTGTAACGTCCGCTACCCCTTCAATTGTTTTCAATGTATTTTGCAGGTCTTCTATGGTTGCTCTGGCCGCATAGAGTTCGGCAAAGGAATTGGCTGTTATGTTTATGGTCTGCACAAAGTTTTTGGCTAAATCGTCATTCACCTGGGGCTTTTGGGCCTCAGCAGGCAGCTTGGCTGCGGCATTATCTACTTTTTTCCTCAGTTCATCCCATTTTTCTTTAGGCTTCTGATTTTTCTTCAACTCGACAGTGACAATCGAAACGCTGTCCCGGGAATCAGAAGTAATGGCTTTGATCCCCTGCATTTCTTTCAGGTGTGCTTCGATTTCTTTGGTCACAGTTTTTTCGACAGTCTCCGGCGTTCCGCCCGGCAAGACAGTCGTTACCACAGCTGTATAACTGGTGATGTCTGGCGATTCCTGCATCGGCAAGGTAAAAAAGCCATAAATTCCGCCGATTACCGCGATTACAAAAATCAAGATTGTAATATTCTTTTTTCTGATGGCCAGTTCAATCACTACTCATCACTTCCAATTACTTTGACTTGATCACCATCCGAGAGCCTGTCGGCGCCTTTAACGATTACCTGGTCATTCTCTTTCAGGCCTGATTTGATTTCGAATAAATTATTTCTTATGGTGCCGATGGTAACTTCAGTTTTTACTGCCTGCTCATTTATAACCAGGAAAACATAGGGCGCTGAGCCGCCGTGGCTGATAACAGCTTCTTTGGGCACATAAATGGCTGTCAGGCTCTCGGCCTCATGACTGCAGGTAACCACTTGCCCGGCATGCCATTTATGCTCGGCGTTATTGACGGTAACTTCAGCAGTTATGCCGCCTGTCTGCTCATTAGCTGCCGGAAAGATTTTAGTTACCTCTCCCTCCGCTGCTTCCGCATATAATTTTACCGAGGTTTTGTCGCCAATTTTCCACGAGGAAATTGCGTAATCAGGTACCATTAAACTGACTTTGAGCTTGTCTGTATTTCCTATTTTAAATGCCGGTGTTCCGGCAGCTGTTAATTGGCCCTGAGCTAGATACTTCGACAGGACAACTCCAGTGAGAGGTGATTTAAGCGCAGTCTTGGAAAGGGCAAGTTCGGCCTGCTGTTGGGCCGCATGCGCCGAATTCAGGTTATTTTGCGCTGCCTCCATGTTCATTTTGGCTTTTTCATAATCACTTTGCGCCAGAGCCCCTGCATTATACAAGGTTTCGTATCTTTTAAAATCAGTGGCCGCCTGGTTATAAGCTGTTTCAGCATTCAGGGATTGACTTTTGGCTTGCTGAACCTGCAAAGCATAATTTGCGCTGTCTATACTGGCTAAAATTTCACCGGCATTTACCCTGCTGCCTTCCTCTACGTTTACAGCTTTGACCGTGCCGGAAACTTCAAAAGAGACGGTGGCCTCCTCTATCGGTTCCAGCGTGCCTGATAATTCGGCTAGGTCATCCAGGCTTTTAGCTGCAACATTTTCTGCCTGCACATAGACATCCTGTGCTGTTGCTAAATCCTCTTTAGGAGTGACATTGCAGGCTGCTAATGAGATAACTACGATTCCGGCCAAAGCAAGCACCCCTGCCCTGGCAGAGTTTTTCTTTAGATATTCTTGCGCCATAAATTCTTTCGCCCGTTGCAGCTGCCGATAAGTGTTGGCCGCTATCTTTTTAATATCCATTCCAAGTGCTCCTTTTAATGAATAATCCTTTTGAGAATCCCTTTGAGAATAATCCTTGCAGACCGACCGTTCTGTCTTGAT
>DATMYJ010000244.1:0-2965 GCA_035561015.1 Desulfitobacteriaceae bacterium
ATATTAAATTGATCTCAGGGTGCCAGATACTCAATTTTTTTCTACCACAGAGTTTACTATTATACGGTTTACCTAACTTTCAGTGAACAGAATTTTGACTGTCTTAGCAAAAATATCTCTTGCAGCTCGCCCTGAGGCACAGTCTATGTCGACAATGCTCTGTCCGTTATTGATGGCTTTTACAGCATCCGGGTCAAAGGGTATTCTGCCGACATCAGGTAGATTGAACTTATGGCAAAAGTCCTCTATTTTTTCAGTGTTGGCAACGTTGGTATCATATTTATTGATGCATACTGCCATTTTGACCTGGAACTGCTCGGCTGTTTTAATGATGCGTTCTATATCACTGATACCTGATAGTGAAGGTTCGGCCACGATCAAAACCATATCCGCACCGCTTAAAGCTGCAATCACAGGGCACCCGATGCCTGGCGAGCCATCGATGATAGCAAGCTCCGCATCTTGGGCCGCTGTCTTTAACTGCTTTTTCACCTCGGTTACCAGCATCCCGGAGGTACCGCTTCCCATTTTAAGCTGAGCGGTGGAAAAAACCGTATCATTTACATATAGCCTTAATATTCCTGCTCTGGCAGGTTTGAGCGATACTGCTCCAACCGGGCAAATTGCTGCACAGACGCCACAGCCTTCGCAAGAATAGCAGTCCACTTTATATTCAGTATCCGCATGAATAGCAGCGAACCGGCAATTTTGTCTGCATAGATCGCATTGGATGCATACAGCCGTGTTTATCTCTGCTTTGGGCAGTCCGTAATAGTCTGTCCGTTTAGGTTCGGAGGACTGATTCATAACCAAATGCAGATTCGGGGCATCCACATCGCAATCAGCATATGCTTGAGCGTTGGACAGCTTGATAAAAGCACCGGCGAGCGTAGTTTTTCCTGTGCCACCCTTGCCACTAAGGATTAATAACTGTTTCATGCGGCACCTCCTCAGTCACAATTTGAAGCAGGGAAGAAAACAGTTCCCGATACTTTACACTCTCTCTTACTGCTATCAAAGCATTTGAATTCAGAGTTCCAAGCTCCTTGTCAAAGGGAATCCGGCTCAAAATCCTGATGCCTTTTTCTTGACAGAATTTTTCAGCAGGATTTTCTCCCTCCAGACACTTGTTAAGCACCGCGCCATGCGGTTTATTAAATAACTTCACCAGCTCATAAACCATGTTAAAATTATGAACCCCGAACAAAGTGGGTTCTGCAACCAATATGCAATAATCCGCATCTCTGACGCTTTCCATGACTATACAGGCGCTCCCGGGCGGGCAATCAATGAAGGTAAGGACTTTATCTTCATATTTGTCGTCCACAAGCTTCTTAATAATGGGAATGCCGGACGCTTCTCCCGTATTCAAAATTCCCGTAATGACAGTCACATTTTCCGAAACACCTTTTTGAACTTCTCCAATGGCTTTATCTCTTTCCGACAAAGCTTTCTCAGGGCAAAACAGCACGCATCCTCCGCAGGAATGGCAAACCTCATCAAAAACCCTCAATTTGTTGTTGATATAGGCTAAGGCATTGAATTTACAAAAATCAACGCACTTGCGGCAGCCGGTGCAAAGCTTTTCATCTGCGACAGGAATTTTGACCGTAATATTTTCGGAGCAAATATTTTCCGGCTTGAAAAAAAGATGACCATTGGGCTCCTCTACATCACAGTCAATATAGATAGCCTCTTTTGCCGCTGCCGCCAGATTTACAGATACCAGTGTTTTACCTGTGCCACCCTTCCCGCTTAGCACAGCGATCTTCATATTATTCTCCTCCGCGTCCATGGAATCCAGCATGGATGTTTTCAAGCAAGGACAGTTTCCCGTCATTAAAAGCATTGATATTATCCTTTATCGAATCAGTGATTGTCTTGTATATTTTGATATCGGCTGCTTTGATTACCTCTGCGGCATTCTCGCCACATCTAGGGGTAAGCAAGGCCCTCACCTGGTTATCGGCAACGGTCTGGGCCGCTTTGATTCCTGCCCCGCCCTGGCTGACTGCTGCACTATTATCTATGAAAAAACCTTCCTTTGATTCCGTATTATAAATAAGGAAATAAGGTGTGCGTCCAAAAGACATGCAGATAGCAGTTTCCATGGATTTATCATCTACTGGTAAAGCAATTTTCATGGGGTGTCCTCCTTCATATTGTCTTCTTCCATAAAATCTCTGCCACGTCTGTGTCTGCGGCAACCGCCACAACCACATGACTTTTCAAGGCCGTCACAAAGCTTGTAATCTCCACCCTCAATTCTTAGCACTTTTCCGTTTACCAGAGATTCTGCCAGTTTTTTTCTTGCATCATTGTATATACCCTGAACAGTTGTGCGCGCAATATTCATTTGGCTGGCGCACTCTTCTTGGGTAAATCCTTCTAAGTCAATCAATCGTATTGTTTCATACTCGTCAATAGTCATAGTAACAAAATGCTCTTGGTTAATCGGGGCGTTAAGGGGCCCGAATCGATCACTCTCCGGCAAGCAGCATACTTTTCTCCATTTTCTTGGTCTTGCCATTACTAATTCACCTCATATGAGCAACATAAGTAACAGGGGATGTGCCCCTGTTACTTATCAGCCTCTGTTACTTATCCACTTCTGATAGCTTTTCTAATTGCTTGCTAATAATGTCAAGCCGGTTTTGAAGCAACTCTTTTTGTTCTGTCAGCAATTCTTTTTCTGTCTTAGATTCGGTTGTATCTGCTGCAAAATTTCTTCCAAAACCTCTTCTGCAACCGAGTCCCAACCCAAGTCCAGTACCTAAACCAGCACCATATTTAACAGCATTAGCTCCAGCGCAAATCCCAAAACCTTTTCCTGTCATTGCTCCACGTCCCATTGGACCTGTTCCATCTTTTCCTGGCATATTTAACACCTCCATTCAGTTACCGACATATGTCATCTATAATGCCATTATATACGGTTTACGGCATATGTCAATAATACTGTCTC
>DATMYJ010000245.1:0-10927 GCA_035561015.1 Desulfitobacteriaceae bacterium
ATACTATAATCATCCGCCCTGGATAGCAGGAATTCGGGGTCGCTTGGCGAATAATAGTACATTGGTCACGTAATATTAGTACCATTGTCAGCTGAGGATAGGGTTTTGGTCAGGTACTGGTTTCGACATTTCGACAAAACCGTATTTCTAAAAAAATGTAGTCTGCCTGGTCAGTAAAAGTATATAATCAGTGTTATTAGTTATATAATAAGGTTATAAGGATGAATTGAGTATGGCAGATAACCGCAAAGCCCTGCTGAAGGCTATAGCGTTCGGAACAACTGTTGCATCAACTTTGGCAGGACTGGTACTAGGCGGTTTTTTTCTGGGCCGTTATCTGGATATTCTCTGGGGGACCCGTCCCTGGATGCAATTTATTCTGATACTCGCCGGAGTAATGCTCGGAGGTATAAATATAGTGCTGACCATTATTAAAATCGGGAAAACAGATAATGAGAACTGAGAAGGCAGCTTTTCTAGGTGGCACAATCTGCATATTGCTGGCAATTACCCTTACTGGCAACAAAACCTGGTTTGGAGCATTGCTGGGTTATTGGCTAAGTTTTATCAGTTCCGAATCTCTTTATCGGGATACAGACTACTCGGTTCAGGTCAGTGTACCTGAAGCGCTCAAACGTATGCATCGGGGGTTTTTTCTGCGTTTAGGTGCACTTTCATTGGTTGTCGTCGGGATTGCCCGTTTTCAAACGGCCTGGCTTCCCAGCTTAGTGGTAGGAATAGCAGTTGGGATTCCGGTATCCCTGATTTTTATATTGCGGCGGCATATTTTGAACGGAAAGGGGTGATAACAGAATGCATGAAGAAACAGTTCTCTGGCACCTTGGAAATATGACGTTCCACGCAAGGACATTAACAATGACTTGGCTGGTTATGGTCTTCATCATAATCATTTGTTTTTTAGGTGTGCGTCATTTGACAAGTGGTAAACCAGGAAAGATGCAAAATATCCTGGAGTGGGTTATTGACTTTGTTCGCGGGTTGATCACGGACAATATGGATTATGAAAAAGGACGTCCGTTATTAGCTTATTTAGTAACACTGATCATGTTTATTTTCTTTTCTAATATGCTCGGCCTTATACCAAATGTTACCTTTAATTTATTCGAACATTTTGGGATTGAATGGGCCCAACTTAACAAGATATTCGAAGGGCCGAGTATGATGTCTCCGACAGCTGACGTCAATACAACGATTGCCTTAGCCCTACTGAGTATTACTCTGGTATTATTTCTTGGTATTAAACATAAGGGAGCGAAATATTTCAAACACTTTATTGAGCCAATTCCTGTGTTTTTACCAATCCATATCATTGATTTGCTTGCCAAACCAATGACCTTGGCTTTCCGTCTATTTGGCAACATCTTCGCAGGCGAGGTTCTGATTAAAGTAATCTTATTGCTGCCCGGTATTTATGTTCTCCCTGCAATTTTTCCGGATACCATTTGGCTGGGGTTCAGTATCTTTATCGGAGCAATTCAATCATTTGTTTTTACTGTACTTACAACTGCCTATATTGGTCAGGCTGTATCGGAATCCCATTAGGTCCCGGAACCTTGTTAGGAACAAGTTGCTTCAGAAGTCAGGTTAGAGATATATGGCTTTTGAACTCTGACTTCTGTTATGTGCTGCCCATTTTCAGTGACGTTAAGACGTACTGAGGGAATAACTTTTTATTCGGGGTATTAAGAAAGGAGGAAACTCTGTGGAATTATTAGGCGCAATGATAGGTGCGGGTTTAGCTTGTGGATTAGCTGCCCTGGGAGCTTCAATTGGTAATGGTAATGTAATTTCCAAGACAATTGAAGGTGTTTCCCGCCAG
The DNA here is from genome assembly GCA_035561015.1 of Desulfitobacteriaceae bacterium. Classification (GTDB taxonomy): domain Bacteria; phylum Bacillota; class Desulfitobacteriia; order Desulfitobacteriales; family Desulfitobacteriaceae; genus UBA2264. The sequence goes on from DATMYJ010000245.1 coordinate 1,841, forward strand.
CCTGAGGCTAAAGGCTCACTGCAAGGAATCATGTTTATCGGCGTTGGTTTGATCGAAGCTTTGCCGATTCTTTCTTGGGTCGTTGGTCTTCTCCTCTATCTGAAGTAAGTCTTTATGTGGGTGAAGAGCTATCTTACACCCGCTAGGAACAAGGGGGGACGTGAGTTCCCCCTTGAAAAAGTCTTTCCTAGACGAACTGACAAGAGAGGGGGTAAACGATGAATATCCTACATTTTGACTATACTTTACCAGCGCAGATCATATCTTTCTTGCTGCTCGTTTGGCTTCTCAGTAAATATGCCTGGAAGCCTCTAATGAATATGATGGAACAAAGGCGCATCAATATCGAAAACACCTTAACCCAGGCACAGGAAGAAAGACAACAAGCAGAGCAAATCAAAAAAGAATATCAGGACGAAATGCGCCAGGCTCGGCAAGAAGCTCAAGAACTTATTGCCAAGGCTACTAAAGTAAGTGAAGAGCGGACTGTGGAAATATTAGCTCTAGCTCGCGAAGAAGCCGAGAAAATTAAGAAGTCTGCTCTTGTTGATATCGAGCGGGAACGTGATCGGGCTGTTTCAGAGGTTAAAGCTCAAGTGGCTGATTTATCGGTTGCTGTTGCAGAAAAAATTATCCGTCAGAAGCTTGACATGCCCAATCAGGAGAAACTCATTGAGCAATTTATTCAAGAGGTAGGGGAAATGCCATGTTAAGTGGAGCCTTAGCTCAGAGGTATGCGCAGGCCTTATTTGAAATTGCAGTTAAAACATCTCTGGATGATTTTGATAAAGAATTCAGGGAGTTAACTCAAATTATTGAGGAAAATGAGGGAATTGCCCAAGTTTTGAACCATCCTCATATTTCCTTGGCAGAAAAGAAGTCCTTCTTCGACAATATTTTTGAAGGCAAGATCAGCGAGGTAATGCATAATTTCCTTTTCTTGCTGATTGACCGCCGGCGGCAGAATTTTCTGAAGCCGATTCAACAAGAATTTACCCGGCTGGCCGATGAGGCCCGGAAGATTGTTGAAGCCAAAGTGGTTAGTGCTACACCTTTAAGTGATAGCCAAAAAGAACGACTGAAAAAAGAACTGGCTCGTTTAACTGGTAAGAATATCCGTCTGGTCAGTGAATTGCGTGCCGATTTAATCGGGGGAGCTTTGGTCCAGTTTGGCGACCGGGTTCTGGATGGCAGTATTGCCAGTTCACTCAGCCGGATGCGGGAAAAACTTGGTTAAACAGCAAAGAATAACCTCAGGGAATAGGGGTGAAATAGCAGGATGAACTTACGTCCAGAAGAAATCAGTTCCATTATCAAGCAACAAATTGAACGCTATGCAAGCGAAATTGAAGTTGTTGATGTCGGAACAGTCATTCAAGTTGGAGACGGTATTGCCCGTGTTTACGGATTAGAAAAGGCAATGTCCGGTGAACTCCTGGAGTTTCCGGGAGGAATTTATGGCATGGCCATGAACCTGGAAGAAGATAACATTGGCTGCGTTATTTTAGGTGAATACGCTGGAATCAAGGAAGGCGACGAAGTTAAAAGAACCGGACGTATCGTGGAAGTTCCGGTTGGTGAAGCCTTGATTGGACGGGTTGTTAACGCTCTTGGCCAGCCAATTGACGGCAAGGGAGAAATCAAGGCCGACAAATTCAGATCGATTGAAGGCGTAGCACCTGGTGTCGTCTACCGTAAATCAGTTTTTGAACCACTGCAAACAGGCCTGAAATCCATCGATGGTATGGTGCCTATCGGCCGCGGCCAACGGGAACTTATTATTGGGGACAGACAGACCGGTAAAACGGCCCTGGCAATTGATACCATTATTAATCAAAAGGGCTTGGATGTTATCTGTATTTATGTAGCAGTAGGCCAGAAAGCTTCCACTGTTGCCAACGTACACAAGACTCTGGAAGATGCCGGAGCCATGTCCTACAGTATTATTGTGGCTTCATCAGCCTCTGAACCGGCTCCAATGGTTTACATCGCCCCTTATAGCGGCTGTGCCATGGGTGAAGAGTTCATGTACAATGGCAAACATGTTCTCATTGTTTACGACGATCTTTCCAAGCAAGCAGTAGCTTATCGTGAGCTTTCCCTCTTGCTGCGGCGTCCGCCCGGCCGTGAGGCTTATCCGGGAGACGTATTCTATCTCCATTCCCGGTTACTGGAACGTTCCGCTAAATTATCCGATGATCTTGGCGGAGGCTCCATGACAGCCCTGCCGATTATTGAAACCCAGGCTGGTGACGTATCCGCTTATATTCCGACAAATGTTATCTCGATCACTGATGGTCAGATCTTCCTGGAAGCTGACCTGTTCTATGCCGGTTTCCGGCCGGCCATCAATGTTGGTATCTCTGTTTCCCGGGTTGGCGGCTCGGCTCAAATCAAGGCCATGAAACAGGTTGCCGGAATGCTGCGGCTGGATTTGGCCCAATACCGTGAACTGGCTGCTTTTGCCCAGTTTGGCTCAGATCTTGATAAAGCAACTCAATTACGTCTAGCCCGCGGACAGCGGACAATGGAAATCCTGAAACAAGGCCAGTATCAGCCCATGCCGGTTGAAGAAGAGGTTGTAGTTATCTTTACGGCAGTTAAAGGATTAATTGATGATATTGAAGTTAGTGATATCCTCAGGTTTGAACAGGAATATCTTCGGTTCATGCGCTCCATGAAGGCTGATCTGTTAGCTGCTATTCGTACTGAAAAGGCACTTTCCGATGATTTAACGGCTCAGCTTCAGGCGGCTATTACGGAATTCAAAAAAGAATTCCTGGCCTAGATTGAAAAGGAGTAGGTGAACGAAGTGGCAGGAGTACGCGATATTCGTCGCCGGATCCGCAGTGTCAAAAACATGCAGCAGATCACCAAGGCGATGAAAATGGTATCCGCAGCAAAATTGCGGAAAGCCCAGGAGAGAGTCGTTGCTGCCCGCCCATATGCCCGGCAACTGCAGGATGTTCTGTCTCGGGTAACGCAAGTCCAAACAGATGAGAAGCATGCGTTGCTGGAGAAACGTGCTGCAAAGAAAACGGGATATATTTTAATGACGTCAGATCGCGGTCTTTGCGGTGGTTATAACGCTAACCTGATCCGTAAAACCAGCAGAATTATCGCAGAACAAAGTAATGAAACCGGCCTCGTATCAGTAGGCCGGAAGGGTCGGGACTTTTTCCGGCGCGGTAAAGTGCAGATTATGGCGGAGTTTACTGGGCTGGGTGATAACCCCAATTACACCCAGGCAAGACAAATCGCTGGGGAAGTAGTTCGTCTTTACCAAGAGGGTGAGTTTGACGAAATATATCTGGTATTTTCCGAATTTATTAATGCAATCAACAACAGACCAACAATGATTAAGTTATTGCCAATAGAACCGGCCGAGGGTCAGGAAAGAAAACAATACATTTTTGAACCCTCTCCCGATGAGATTATTGCCAGGCTTTTGCCCAAATATATCGAGACCCTGATTTTCCGTTCACTCCTGGAGGGCAAGGCCAGTGAACAGGGATCCCGGATGACAGCTATGGGTTCGGCAACAGATAATGCCAAGGAAATGATTGATCGTCTGACCCTGGCTATGAACCGTGCCCGTCAGGCGGCGATTACCAAAGAAATCTCAGAAATCGTCGGAGGAGCGGCTGCCCTAGAATAAGCTGCCGGAATACCCAAGAAGGAGGTTTAGTGCCTGTGAATATCGGCAAGATAGTACAAGTACTTGGTGCGGTAGTTGACGTCAAGTTTGCTCCCGACGAACTGCCCGAAATCTATAGTGCTATTAAGGTTGTAGTACCTGAACAAAAGATCAGTTTAACCTTGGAAGCCGCCCAGCACCTGGGGAACGATACGATTCGTTGTGTTGCCATGTCCTCGACTGACGGCTTGCAAAGGGGTATGGATGCTACCAATACCGGAGCACCCATAACTACTCCTGTAGGTGACATTACCCTTGGCAGAATGTTTAATGTTTTAGGTGAACCTATCGATGGTGGCTCCGCGGTCGTTTCAGAGACGAATTATCCAATCCACCGGCCGGCACCTAAATTTGTTGATCAAGATCCCTCAACTGTTATCCTGGAAACAGGTATTAAAGTTGTTGACCTGCTGGCTCCCTATCCAAAAGGCGGAAAAATCGGTCTTTTCGGCGGTGCTGGCGTTGGCAAAACAGTTTTAATTCAGGAGTTAATCAATAATATCGCCAAACAGCACGGTGGCTTATCGGTCTTTGCCGGTGTAGGTGAGCGGACCCGGGAAGGTAATGACCTTTGGAACGAAATGAAGGATTCCGGAGTTATCAGCAAGATGGCCATGGTTTTCGGACAAATGAATGAGCCGCCCGGAGCACGTTTGCGTGTGGGCCTGACCGGTCTGACCCTGGCAGAATATTTCCGGGATGAACAAGGTAAGGACATGCTGCTCTTTATTGATAACATTTTCCGTTTCACCCAGGCTGGATCCGAGGTTTCTGCTTTGCTCGGCCGTATGCCTTCAGCGGTTGGTTATCAACCGACTCTGGCTACGGAAATGGGTACCCTGCAGGAACGGATTACCTCGACGCGGAGTGGCTCGATCACCTCAGTTCAGGCTATTTATGTGCCTGCGGATGACTTGACTGACCCTGCGCCGGCAACAGCTTTTGCCCACTTGGATGCCACGACCGTTTTATCACGGGCCATTACTGAATTAGGTATTTATCCAGCGGTGGATCCTCTGGATTCCACTTCCAGAATTCTTTCCGCTGCTGTTTTGGGTGAAGAACATTATGGTGTAGCCCGGAGTGTACAGCAGATCCTGCAACGCTATAAGGAACTGCAGGACATCATCGCTATTCTGGGTATGGATGAACTTTCCGAAGATGAGAAACTTATTGTTTCCCGGGCTCGTCGGATTCAACGTTTCCTGTCACAGCCTTTCTCGGTCGCTGAGGCTTTTACCGGTTCACCTGGTAAATATGTTCCATTGAAAGAAAGTATCCGTGGCTTTAAAGAAATCGTTGAAGGTAAACATGACGATCTGCCTGAGGATGCCTTCTATATGGTGGGAACTATAGAAGAGGCAGTGGAAAAAGGTAAGAAATTGGGGGCTTAAACGATGGCAGACACATTTCAACTGCGGGTAGTTACCCCTGAGGGCCAGATTCTTCAGGAAGACGTAGAATTCGTGCTTGTACCTGGCGAAAACGGAGAGTTAGGCTTTTTGCCTAACCATTCCCCTTTGATTGCCGGGCTTAATCCGGGTGTCTTACGCTATAATATCAGCGGGTCCAAAAAGAAGATTGCCTTATCCGGTGGATTTGTCGAGGTTGCTGATAATCAGACAACAGTCTTGGCTGATACAGCAGAACAAGGCGAGCTGATTGATTTGGAACGGGCAGTGGCGGCGAAAGAACGGGCAGAAAAGCGTCTGAGTCTGCGGACCCTGGAGATTGACGTCAGAAGGGCTGAGTTTGCCCTGCGCCGGGCCTTGGCCCGCATCGCTGCTGCCGAAAAGCAAAGATAAGCAGTGCAGGCCTTGGTTACTGATAAGCTCACGTAAATTATGCTAGATCGGTATCCTGAGATATTCAGGTAGGCTCCCGCGAGGGGGCCTTTTTAATTCTGCCTCAGAGGAATAATTTCAGAAATTTGTCATAACTTTAGCGGATCTGGCAGGAAAAAAGCGAGGTAAGGGAGAAATATAGCAGGTCAGAAAAGAAATAGACATAAGACCGGAGGTGAATCCGACACTTGAGTAAGATAATCATAACAGGTGGTAAACAACTTAAGGGCACAGTAACAATCAGCGGAGCGAAAAATGCCATTCTGCCTATTATTGCTGCCAGTTTGCTTTCGGCTGAGCCAGTGCTTCTGGATGATGCTCCGGACTTGTTGGATGTCAGCGTTATGGGACGTGTTGTTGAATCCCTGGGAGCAAAAATTAAACGTGAGGGCTCACAGTTGAGAATTCACGCTGATCAGATAAATGTGATCGAGGCCCCACATGAATTGGTTTCCCAGATGAGAGCCTCAACTTATATTATGGGAGCAGTGCTAGCCCGGAAAGGCCATGTCAGGATATCTCATCCCGGTGGCTGTACAATTGGTTCCCGGCCTATCAATCTCCATCTCAAGGGTTTGGAAGCCTTAGGTGCAGAAGTCAGTATGGATCATGGCTTTCTTAACGTTACAGCCAAGTCTCTGAGAGGTGCGAGCATCTATCTGGACTTTCCCAGTGTAGGAGCTACCGAAAATATTATGATGACAGCAGCTTTAGCAAAAGGAACAACCATTCTGCAAAATGCTGCTCAGGAACCGGAGATTGTCGATCTCGCTAATTTTTTAAATGAAATGGGCGGTAAGATTCGCGGAGCGGGTACCAGTGTGATACATATCGAAGGTGTTCGGGAAATGCATGGTACCAGACATGCCATAATTCCTGATCGAATTGAGGCAGGCAGTTATCTTCTGATGGCTGCTGCCGCCGGCGGTGATGTTTTGGTTCGCAATGTAATTACTGCTCATCTGGAATCTCTTCTGGCGAAGATGGAAGAGGCGGGGATCAAATTTGTTGAAGAAGATGAGGGTATTCGGGTAACTGGGGACGGAATTTATCAGGCAGTGGATGTGAAGACCCAGGTACATCCGGGTTTTCCAACTGACTTACAAGCGCCGTTTTTGGCCTTGTTATGCACAGCTCGCGGTTCAGCCATCCTGACAGAAACTGTTTTCGAAAATAGATTTATGCATGTTGATGAGCTCATAAGAATGGGTGCCCAAATAAAAATCGAAGGCCGCAGCGCCTTGATTCGCGGAGTAGAACGTTTAACCGGTGCCCCTGTTAAAGCTACAGATCTAAGGGCTGGGGCAGCCTTAATCTTGGCTGCTCTTGCTGCGGAAGGAACAACTGAAATCACCGGCGTCCACCATATTGACAGAGGATACGAGAAAATAGTAGAAAAACTTGCTGGTTTGGGAGCGCAGATTACCAGGAAGGACTAGTTTTGACCGAAACGCGGTTGTCAGGTTCTGTAGACCGATAATATTTTTCAGTGCTGATTTAGCTTATTTAGATAGAAAAAGATAGCATCGGTTAAAAGGAAATCAGCGAACTTGTAATGGATAACAGCTGCAGCTGTCTGAAGTCAGGCTGCGCCCTAATCTCCCGTTGGGGAGATTAAGTTTTTGAAGATAAGGACTTATGCCGGGACTGCCTGGTTTAATGGCGATAAGTATTTTACTGAGATATGATTGGGAAGGGGTATTTGCACTGATGTTCGGGATAGATCTGGGAATAGATTTAGGGACGGCCACAGTTCTTGTTTATGCCAAAGGAAAAGGGATTATAATGCATGAACCGTCAGTTGTGGCCATTAACAGGAAAAATAACAAAAGGGTAGCTGTTGGAGAAGATGCTCGGCTGATGATAGGCCGAACCCCTGGGAATATCGCGGCAATTCGGCCTATGAGAGACGGTGTTATTGCCGACTATCAGACTACAGAGCTTATGCTTAAGTATTTTATCGAGAAGGCTGGCGGTAAACGTTGGCCGTTCTTCAGAACTAAGGTTGTTGTATGTATTCCTTCAGGGGTAACCGAGGTTGAAGAAAGAGCTGTAAAACAAGCCGCCTATCAGGCGGGAGCCAAAGAAGTCAAAGTTATTGAAGAGCCTTATGCCGCTGCTTTGGGGGCAGGTTTGGATATCTCAGGCCCAAGCGGCAATATGGTTATTGATATCGGTGGTGGTACAACTGATATTGCCGTTTTGTCCCTGGACGGTATTGTCTGTAAACGCAGTCTTCGCTTGGGCGGGGATAAGTTTGATGAAGCTATCATCCGCTATATCAGACGTCAATATAACCTGATGATTGGGGAACGGACGGCAGAAGAGATCAAAATGGTTGTCGGTTCAGCAATCAGTGAAGGTCGGCCGGATAATGCTCAAATAGATGTGCGGGGACGGGATCTGGTAAGCGGATTGCCTAAAACTATTATTGTCAATTCTCAGGAATATTACAATGCTGTTGAGGAATTAGTGGAAACAATTGTTGGAGGAGTTAAAGAAGTGCTTGAAAAAACTCCACCAGAATTGTCCTCAGATATTCTGGAAAAAGGAATTGTTATGACTGGGGGCGGATCCCTGATTCATGGCATCGATATCAGGATCTCCCGCGAGACAGGGCTTCCTGTTACTGTTGCTGACGATCCAATTACCTGTGTTGTTTTGGGAACAGGCATAGTACTAAAAAGTATCTTTAAATAATATAAACAATTTTACGACAATGGAAAACAAAGGACGTGTTTCTATTAAAGTCGATATCTTGGGAATTGAAATTGACGATTTGACAATGGAGGAAACGGTCCGCTATATAGCTGAGGCAATCAAGGAAAAAAGGACCTTCAGAGTGGTTACAGCCAATCCGGAGATAATTTATGCGGCCACCCGGGATAAGGGTTTAAGAGATTTAATAAACAGAGCGGATTTAGTCACCGCAGATGGTTTCGGAGTTATTTGGGCAGCAGCATTTCTGGGAACTCCTTTACGGGAAAGAGTGACAGGAATTGATTTATTGCAAGCGTTATTTCCTCATGCTGGGAAAAATAACTGGCGCCTATTTTTTGTGGGCGCTCAACCAGGTGTGGCAGAAAAAGCCGCCGGACAAATTGAGCGGGATAATCCGGGAATTATTTGGCAGGCTGAACACGGTTACTTTCAAGCTGAGGACGAATTCAAGGTAAAAGAAAAGATCAGGCTTTTTAAGCCTGATCTATTACTGGCGGGATTAGGCGCTCCTCGTCAAGAACGTTGGTTAGCTGAAAATCCGGAACTTGCTGAGGCCGTTATCGGAGTAGGCGGAAGTTTTGATGTTTTAGCAGGGAATGTCAGACGTGCTCCCCACTGGATGCGCAGAGTTAAACTGGAATGGCTTTATAGGTTGGTGCAGGAGCCCCGGAGATGGAGAAGGCAGATGGTCTTGCCGTTATTTGTTTGGAAGGTTTTAACTACAAAATAAAGCAGGCAAGGCTTGAAACTTTATAGTGACAGACTCGAAAGGTGCATAGAAACTGGGTATGATCGTTGATCTTGCCTCTGGCTATGATATAATAA
>DATMYJ010000246.1:0-5166 GCA_035561015.1 Desulfitobacteriaceae bacterium
ATATATATGATGATAACCGATAGGAAGACACAATAATCCGGATATCTTTTGAACCGGATATAAGAGGATTCCAGAGATCAATATACTCTCAACAATATGGGAATTATTTTATGTCAGGAGGATGCCTGTTTCAATGGATAAAGGGGACTTGGGAGAAACAGTGTTGCTAATTGGAGTTGACACCGGCGGAACATTTACAGATTTTATCTGCAAAAAAGGGGAGGAATGGGAAGTTCTTAAGATACTTTCCACACCCAATGATCCAGCTGTGGCTGTAGTCAAGGGAATTACTTTGCTGGCAGATAATAATACCGGACGGGTAGTACATGGTTCTACTGTTGCCACTAATGCTCTGTTGGAAGCAAAATGGGTAAAAACTGCCTTTATCAGCAACCGCGGTTTTAAGGATATCATGGAGATTGGCCGACAAAATCGCCGCCGGCTTTATGAATTAAATTATATGAAGGACCTGCCAATTGTGGCACCTGAAGCAACTTTCGGGATTAAGGGCCGTATTAACGCCGATGGCCTGGAACTGGAAAGCTTTGATGAGATCCAAGCCAGAGATACAGCCAAGCTGATCAGTCGCTCCGGAGTCCAGTCAGTGGCAGTCTGCTTGCTTTTTTCTTTTCTTAATCCAACGCATGAACTGCTTATGGGACAGATACTGGAACAGGAAGGTTTGGATGTATCACTATCCCATCAAATATTGGCTGAGTTCCGCGAGTTTGAACGAGCCTCGACAACGGTTATCAATGCCGCTGTTCTCCCGGTTATGAAAGCTTATCTGCAGCGCATTGCTGCCGAGTTACCAGGCCAAAACTTAGCAGTTATGCAGTCCAATGGGGGCCAGATCAGTGTAGCAACAGCTGTTCGGGAACCGGTGAGGACAATTCTCTCCGGACCTGCCGGCGGTGTGGCAGGAGCAGCCGCTATAGCCAGAAAAGCTGGATATACGCAACTGATCACCTTTGATATGGGCGGTACCTCTACTGATGTTGCTCTGCTTAATGGACAGCTGCCCCTGAGCACCGAATCAGTGATAGGAGGCTTTCCGGTTAAAATACCTATGCTCGATATTCATACGGTGGGGGCAGGGGGAGGTTCTATTGCCAGGATTGATAGCGGCAGAGCCTTACAGGTTGGACCAGAAAGTGCCGGGGCTGAGCCCGGACCGGTATGCTATGGAAAAGGCGAAGAAATAACCGTAACAGATGCCAATCTCTTTCTGGGACGTCTGCTGCCGGAATATTTTTTGGGTGGAAAGATGAAACTGGACAAGGAACGTCTCGATAAACGTATAAGAATTATGGCAACTGATCTGGGCCTTAGTCCGATGGAATTGGCTGAGGGTATCTGTACGATTGCCAACACAATTATGGCCAGAGCAATTAGGGTTATTTCGGTAGAACGGGGCTATGATCCGCGGGATTTCACACTCTTTGCTTATGGGGGAGCAGGAGCCATGCATGCTGTTTTCCTGGCTGAATCAATTGGGATTCCTCGGGTTATGGTCCCTAAAAATCCGGGGATTTTGTCTGCCCTGGGTATGTTAATGACAGATGTCATTAAGGATTATTCACTTACAGTGATGCTGAAAGATGCAGATGATCTGCCTGTATTGCGAAGATATTACCAAAATATGGAGATCAGGGCCAGAGCTGACCTTCAGGCAGAAGGATTTAGTGAAAACAAGGTTAACATTGAGTTATATTTGGATATGAGGTATCAGGGCCAATCCCACGAGATCATGCTGGCTTTTACAGAGGATTATTTGCATGATTTCCATCGTTGTCATAAAAAACGCTACGGCTATTCCAGCCCGGAGCAGAAAACAGAAATTGTCAACATACGTTTGCGGGCCAAAGGAATTAGTGCTGATATCTCCCTTTCTGAAAGTGCTTACGCCGGTACTAACGCAGCTAAAGAGGCCTTGCTTGGGGAAAGACAGATTATTTTTGAACAACAGTCCTATCAGGCCAAAATTTATGATCGGGATCAGCTCAAATACGGCAACAGTATTACCGGCCCGGCTCTTGTGGCAGAATATTCTTCTACGGTTGTACTGCCGCCAGGAACCAAGGCTGAAGTTGATAAATACGGCAACCTGATTATTGAAATTGGGGCAGGAGGAAATGATGAGAGTTAATCCGGTTTTATTACAGGTATTTAAAAACCTTTTTGCTTCGGTGGCAGAAGAAATGGGTGTAACCCTTAACCGTACGGCATTTTCACCTAACATCAAGGAAAGACGGGATTATTCCTGCGCAATATTTGCCTCTGATGGTCAGGTAGTAGCCCAGGCAGCCCACATTCCGGTACATTTGGGGTCGATGCCTATGTCTGTAAAAACTGTGATTGAACTTTTTGATTTTGCCGAAGGAGATATGGTCATTCTGAATAATCCCTTTCAGGGGGGTACCCATTTGCCTGATATCACTATTGTTGCGCCGGTGTTTGCCGGGAAAGATCAGCCGGTATTTTATGTAGCTAACCGGGCTCACCATGCCGATATAGGAGGAATTGCGGCAGGATCTATGCCGTTATCAACCAATCTCTATCAGGAGGGTCTTATCATCCCGCCACTGAAAATTATGCAGCAGGGAAAGCCCGATTGGCAGCTGATCAGGCTGATTCTCAGTAACGTGCGTACCCCTGAAGAACGTCAAGGAGATCTGGCCGCCCAGTTTATGGCTAATACAACCGGAATAAAGCGTTTGCAGGAACTGACGGAAAAGTACGGCTGGTCGATTTGTGAATTCTACGCCAATAGTTTGATGGATTATTCGGAAATCATAACCCGGGCGCTGATCAGAACTCTTCCTGACGGCACTTATAAATTTACGGATTTTTTGGATGGGGATGGGATAGAGACAACTGACATTCCCATCCGTCTTAGAGTCGAAATTAGGGGAGACAGCATAAGCTTTGATTTCCGGGAATCCGGTGATCAGGCCAAAGGCAGCATCAATGCAGTGTATGCTATTACAGTCTCAGCTGTGCTCTATGTTATGCGCTGCCTGCTAGTGCAGGATATTCCTGCCAATGCGGGTATACTTCGTCCCGTTCGGGTCCTTACCCGCCCGGGAAGCATTCTTGATGCTGCTTTTCCAGCGGCTGTAGCCGGCGGTAATGTGGAAACCTCGCAGCGGATTGTTGATGTAATTCTGGGAGCCCTGGCTCAGGTCCTGCCCGGAAAAATACCGGCTGCCAGCCAGGGTACTATGAATAATGTTACCTTGGGGGGATTTGACCATCGGCGGAGGTGCGCTTTTGCTTATTATGAGACGATCGCCGGCGGCAGCGGAGCTTCAGCCCAAAATAATGGGGCCAGTGCTGTACACACACATATGACCAATACTCTCAATACTCCGGTGGAATCCTTGGAATATAGTTATCCGCTGCTGGTGACAGAGTATGCTGTCCGGCGGGGCAGCGGGGGGCAGGGAGCTCATCAGGGCGGGGATGGAATCATACGCGAAATACAAATGTTGGCAGAAACTGAAGTTAACGTCCTGTCCGAACGCAGGAAATGCCGCCCCTATGGTCTGGAAGGAGGAGAAGCGGGGCAAGCAGGCTGCAATATTATTATTAAGAATGGTCAGTCTCAACTGCAGCCCAGTAAATTTTGCGAAGTGCTGCAAAAAGGGGATATCCTGAGAATCGAAACTCCCGGGGGAGGCGGCTTCGGAAAAGCTCCCTCACCCTGTGTGTAAACCAGCCCGGAATTATCGGGTTTTCTTTTTTAAGTGCTCGTTGCTATATTTACAGTGCAGGGCTATAATTAGAACAAACGTTCTATATTGACCAAATATATGTGCTGAGGGATGAGAGGCCGAGGGACACAGACAGCCGAAGCTTCAGCACTTTCAGGTGGTGAAAAAAATTATGGTGAAGCGCTGTATTTTTCATATTGATGCCAATTCGGCTTTTCTTTCCTGGGAGGCTGTGCATCGGCTGCAACATAATGATCCGCTTGATTTGCGGACTGTTCCGGCAGTGGTCGGCGGGGATCCGACCAGGCGACATGGCATAGTGCTGGCAAAATCAATCCCGGCTAAAGAGTTTAAAATAATAACCGGGGAAACACTTTATGCGGCCCGCCAAAAGTGCCCCGAACTCCTTATTGTTCCTCCCAATTACAGCCTTTATCGTCAGTGCAGTGATGCTATGGTAGAAATATTCAAGGAATTCAGTCCCTTAGTCCAGCGTTTCTCTGTGGATGAGTGTTTTCTGGATTTTTCCGGCATGAAATTAGCAGCCCATGATCCTGTCAAAATCGCTCATGAATTAAAGGACCGGGTCAGGAATGAACTGGGTTTCACTGTTAATGTGGGTATTTCAACCAATAAACTTTTGGCCAAAATGGCTGGAGAGCTTAAAAAACCTGATATGGTCCATACTCTGTTCCCGGAAGAAATACCAACGAAAATGTGGCCTCTGCCCATTGCTGAGCTTTTTATGGTGGGACGTGCAACCTCCCAAAAGCTTTTGTCCAGGGGTATTAGGACTATCGGAGAACTTGCCAATTATGACTTGGGCTTAATAAAACAATTTTTAAAATCGCAGGGGGTGTTAGTTTGGAACTATGCCAATGGCATAGATTATTCTCCTGTTCGTCCCGGTGCTGACTTTGCAGTCAAAGGGATGGGAAATTCCACAACCATTCCCTTTGACGTGGAAGATCGTTATAATGCCCGTCTGGTATTACTTTCTCTTTGTGAATCCGTAAGTGCCCGGCTGCGTCAGGCTAAGGTTTTAGCCAGGCTGATAGCGGTATCTTTTCGTACCAATGAATTTTACAATTGTTCTCACCAGCGCAAACTCTATAACCCGACAGATTGCACTGATGAAATCTGGAAAATTGCCTGTCAGCTTTTTGATGAGATCTGGAATAAGCAGCCGTTGAGGCATATGGGACTTCGTGTCTCGGAGCTTTGCCAAAACGATTTCTTCCAAATCGCTCTTTTTACCAAGGACTACAATAAACAACGCCAGGCTGACCGGGCTGTTGACCTTATCCGCTCCAAATATGGCCCCTCCTCAATCTGCCGGTCGTCTTTTCTCTACAGCGGTTTACGTTCTATCAGCGGCGGTGTGATTGAAAATGAGGAGTTCCCCGTGATGACAAACTTGCTCTGAAATAAGTAACCTCAGCTTCATGGG
>DATMYJ010000247.1:0-8375 GCA_035561015.1 Desulfitobacteriaceae bacterium
ATGCCGAGCATATGAATAAATGGCATACAGAAGTTAAAGGAAAATGAGCATGATTTTGCAGGTTAATAAATCTGAGTTCTGCCAATCCTTCTTTGAGAAAATCATAGGACCGCCCTTCATCAGGGGTGCCGCATAATTGGCAAAGAGAGGGTCTACTTTATAAATGACATTTTTATGGTAGAAATAAGTAAAGTTACTGTCCAGCCCGTAATAGGCATTGTTTTCCACATCCAGCTCAGCTTAAGTCCGTTCTGCAAGGCTGTTACATCAAGTTTGAAGTTCGGTCTTCCTTCGATTATTCGGACATTAGGGATACTCTTTCCGTTTATGGAGATTTCGAATAATAAGCCGGGCACGTGCAGTTATAGTCGTCGATATCTCCGTCTCCGTAAAATTCTACCGAAACGTGATAATTTTTGCTGCCCTTGACCTGGGCCTGAAATATATTATTTTTTTCGTCATAGGAAAGATTCTTGACATAACCGCGTTTGAAATAGACACAACCATTGTGATAGGAGCTGCTCAGAAAAATTTCCTCTATGATCATCCGGTCTGTTAACATTTCTTTTCATCCTTATATACTTAAATACTTTTCTGAAAGGGCAAATCAAACATAGAGCTTACCACTCAATGTCAGAATGGTTCAGTATCTCGCCTTTGGCTATTTCGGCTTCTGACAGGGCAAGTCTGGACTTTTCCTCAGGGGTCAGCCTAGTATAATCGCTATCCCAAGCCAGGACTATCCTCTTAATCAATTCATAAGCCAGCTCCTGTTCTTGTTCCGGCAGCATATTTATCATTTCAAGAATTTGATTTGCATCTGCAGACATTTTATCATCACCCCTTACTTATATATATCCTCTCTGGAACCGATGTCTTTTATTAATAAAAACTGCTCCCCATCTAAATGAGCATACTCATACAATATGCAATATTTTCCGATACGCAAGCGATATATCGGAGGGTTAAAGCCTTGCATCATCTTAATGTCTCCAACAGGCGGAGCTTTCGTTAAACCCTCAATTCCCATTTTTAATCTTTGTCTGACAGACTTATCCAGACTCTCTATAACTTTAGCAGCTATCCGTGAATAAAAGATTTGCAAATACTTCCCTCCTCTTTAAAACTTCATTTTACAATGACTTATTTTCAACTACAAGTATTCATTGGCTGCTTCTAGAAATGCCGGTGAGCGGGTAATAGCACAAACATGCAGCAGTTGTCGCAAATTTTGCGATAACTGCTGCACCATCTAATTCATCTTTCAGAGCATTGTTATGTAAATCATGCTCTGGCATATAATTGAGTATAACGGATTGTTTTTATAATCATCATGGGACAAAACAAGCTCCGGGAACCCTCCAACTGCTAAATACCTGGTAAAATGGTTAGCAAAGGTGCCAAAAGATGGATGATTTCTCTTTGGGCTTGTTCCGTCAATAGCAAAGAGGCATGGACTTCTTGGTCGTATAATATTTATTGTAAGGTGTTATTTGCTTTTTTGAACAAAGTGTAGCCAATACCCCACAAGGTGAGAATTGTAACCCCACCGACAGCTACCCAAATCCAAGTTGATTTTGATACCCCGACGTATACGAGTGCGGCCCCTACATAGTATGGGATGATCGATAATGCCGCAGTCCAGATCAAGGTCCAGGGTTTAACCGAAGGCATGACCCCAGCAATATAGGCGATGGCAATAGGAGGGATCGGAGAAAGTCCAGTAATCATCAACCCCAGGGGGCCGTTTTTACTGATCCAATGATCAACCATATGTAAGCGACGGGGGGTGATTAATTTTTCAAAGAAAATTTGCCCAAAATAGCGGGCCAGATAGAAGTTTGCCAGGGAACCTAAAATCGAACCCAACCAGGCGTAAAGTGCCCCCTCATAGACTCCAAAGATTTTGAATAAGAGAATGAGGAGCCCTTCGGAAGGGATGGGGGTCATACAAAGTAAGGCTATAAGAAAAATAGACAGAAGAATGCCGCTTAGCCCCCACGCTCGGATAAGGTGGGAGAGTTCATTTTGCCGATCGAAATAAAAAAAGAGAACGATCAAGGCGAAGAACATTATGGTAATTAATGTTAACCGGCTATAATTTTTTTCTTTGATTTTTTGACGGATCAAATCTATAACCTCACTGAATCAAAAATATTAGCATTTATAAGTATATACCAAATTCGTAGTTTCTTGCATTATCTGAATAGGTAAACATATCTATCTCTGTTTTCTACGTGTCAGACTGTTCAGCTAGTTTTTTGCAGATGTCAATTAGGGTGACCAATCCCCCCTGTTACTAGTCTGCGTTTATCATAAACATGAGAATGTTATTTTAATTACTCCATATCATTTCTTGGTCTTGATACGGCAGTGGATAACCACGGCTCTTAAAAGCCACACGCTTCTGCATCATATTCAAACACTTTCAGAAGAGAACGCCTCATCTCTTCTCTCAAAATAAAGCTCGGGCAAAATAATCCTGATCTCGCGTTCCGAGTTTTCTTTCTGCCAGTAGACTATGAACCTGATTTTCGCTGTTGCGGGCAGATATTGTTTTTGCTTCATAGCCTCTATCTTATCAAAGAGCTGTCTGGAAAATTTCAAAACCACTTGCCGCTGGGCATTGCGGCAGCAAGCCCCGTCAATTGCAAGTTCATCTCCGCTGTTCAGTTGGGAAATCAGTTTTTGAGAGGAGAGGAAAGAGTCCAGCCAGACATCCTTATAAGTCAGTTGCAGGGCTAATTGAGCAGGCGACGCATAAGCCCTGGAATCATTCATTACTATGAAATCCTCTGCTGTTATATGATCCTCTGCGTTATCCCTAACTTTATCTTCTGATCTCGGGAGATCCCCAAAATTATCACTATTATAGTGAATAGTCAGGTTGCGTTTGGCCCTGGTCATGGCCACATATAACAGCCTTTTGGCTTCGTCCGTGCGGGAGTCAAACTGATCAAGCAGCAGAAAAACATTATCAAACTCGCGTCCTTTGGCTTTGTGAATCGTGGAAACAAAGATAGTCTCGCTGTTTTCGCCAAAGAAATCTTCCAGCTTCGATTCGCGGATAAAGATCTCCAGATCAGATTTGTACTTGTTTTGGGAATTCGCCGCCTCAAAATCGCTGATGAGGTTCAGACAGAGCTCCAGATTCAAGCTGCTGCCAAATTTTGCGCTCAGTTTCCTTTTTGCTTCGGCCCAAAGATCAGCACTGAGAGTATAAATACCCTCAGCCAGATTAAGCCGGCTCAGGAAATATCTGATTTCCAGAAGATTGGACAAACTAAATCCTTCATTGGACTGAATTAGTTTGGCCTGCAGGCCGTTTTTCAGCAGCAGCCCGCTAACCTGGAAGGCTTCTTCATTCGTTTTAGTTAAAACACAGGTCGTTCCCGCCAGCCCGGCAGAGAGGATATCCTCGACCAGCGGCATAATGAGATTTCGGCTTCTGTAGCGCACCAGTTTGACTTTGCCTTTGTCCCTCTGGACGGCAACGATGGAGGTCTTCTTGAGTCTCTGCGGGATTCCCGCCAGGAAGCGGTTGCTGAACTCCACCAGGTTGCTTTTGCTTCTGTAGTTTTCCACCAATTCATAGAAGACTGCCTTTTGCTTGGTGATCAGCTTCTTCAGGTATTCCGAACTGGCCCCTCTGAATTCATAAATATTCTGGTCGTCATCCCCTACGGCAATGACACGCATCTCCTCGTTTTGTCTCATCAAAGTGCTGATCAAGGCAAACTCATCGGCATCCATATCCTGAGCCTCATCAATAACCAAAACCGTTTTCGTAATTCTGCCGACTTCAACCTCGCCGCTGTTGATTCTCCTGATCGTTTCCCGGATTATGGCCCCGGACTTTTCCAGCGTCCCCACTCGGCCCAACAAGTCAAAACAATAGGAATGGAATGTTTTGATCTCCACAAAGTTGGCCGCATTACCGATCAGCTGCAGCAGACGCCTTTTGAATTCCGTGGCGGCCACACGGGAAAAAGTGACCATCAGCAGTTGTTCATGCTTGACATCTTCCATTAAAAGCAGGGAGGCCAGCTTATGCACCAAAATTCGGGTCTTGCCGCTGCCGGGTCCGGCGGCCACCACAATATATTTGGAGTCCTGATCGTTGATAATTTTCAATTGGGTCGGAGACAATTCGCCAAAAAGCTGTCTGAATTTGGCAGGGGTAATATTTCTTCTGATTTCCTCCTGCCGGCTGCCCTTGAAATACCTGTTTAAAAAGGCAGAGTAATTCATTTGGAAATAGTCATTGACAAACTGCAGTGCATCTTTGTAATCACTGAGCATTTTCCGGGCATATTCCCCGACGATATGGATTTGCTGCACCTTTTGTTCATAATATTCCTTCAGCTTCTTGTAATCTTCGTTTTTGTAGCGTATTTTGTTGTCCTGCTCCAGCCGTTCAATCGTCAGGGGATTATAGACAACCATAAAACCGCCCTCGATGCGCAAGGCTTCGATTTTGGACAAGTAAAATAGAGCCTCCTCGATCTCTTCCCGGGCTGCTTTTGTCTGAAAGAGCGTTGAGCTCCCTGCAAACTCCTCTTGCAGTTCCAAGACCGAAAACTCAACCGGGACCTCCTCTTTCGAGTTCTCAGCCTCTCTCTTATCTGTCTTATCAGCATTATCTGCCTTATCAGCTAGGCTTTTCTCATAAAGATACTCGACAATAAATCGGGCTAATTCCTGGCGCCGTTCCGACTTGGCTGCCAGAGTTTCCTTTTCGTAAAGACCCAGAACGGCGATATGGTTCCTGGAATAGGCCTGGATTTGCCATTTGATCAGGCTTTTGAGCGCCAGGAAATTAAGGATAGTTTTAACCTTATGGGGGGTGACGTCCCGGCAGCCGCTTTCTTCGGCCTGCCCGTTAAGCTCTTTGAGGTGCAGGATCTTTTCCTCATTATCCACCACAGTCAGGAGAAATTTTTCAATCTGCCAGAAAGTGTTCAGGATGCTCAGGGAACGGTTTTTGTTTTCTTTTTTCTTCAGATAGACGATCAGGTCCTGGGCATCGGCTAAAATCTTCTCTTCGCGCAGAAGATAGATAATACTGATGACTTCTCCTCTCTCGATTCCCAAAACATCGGAGATATAATCAACTCTGGATTCAGCTTCTCCCTCGCTGGCCCAACTGCGGCTTTTTTGGGAAATCAGCAGCTTAATAATCCGTATAGCCTTCACCTTCTGCTGCTCCTCAAATTTGCCGGAAGAGTTGATTTTCCCGATCGCTTCCTGGGCGTTCCTAGCGAGGATACTGTCGGCAAATACCCGGGGCATATTCTGGCCCCTCTTCAGATAGCCGGCCTCTTCCAGGGCAGCCAGAGCTGTCTTGACCCTGGTTTCAATTTCCCTGATACCTTCATCCCAGCCGGCCTTGCGGGCAATCTCCAAAGCAGACTGCGATACTGTAGAGCGAAATCTGGTCAGTTCTTTGATGGCCTTCCAGACCTGCTGGATTTCCTGGATATTCATTTTGGTTTGGTTCAGCAGAGCAAAGTGCCCGCTCAGGTCTTCTTCATTGAACAAGACAAAACAATCGGCCGAGATCTTCTCATCCCTTCCGGCTCGGCCGGCTTCCTGCACGTAATTTTCCAGGGAATCGGAGATATCATAGTGAATGACCATGCCCACATCTTTCTTGTCCACACCCATGCCGAAAGCCGAGGTTGCCACCATGATCTGTACCTCGCCCCCGATAAAGGCATCCTGATTGGCGCTTTTCTCCTGCTTCTCCATCTTGCCGTGATAGGGCCTGGCCTGATAACCGTCCTGGCTTAATCTTTCGGCCAAGGCATAAGCTTTTCGGGTACGGGAAACATAAATGATTGTCGGGCAGTTTTTTTCTGTCAGCAGATCCCTGACCGCATTGTACTTTTCTTCCTCGCTCTTTTTCTCAAAAACACTGTAGCGCAGGTTGCTTCGGGCGATACCTGTACAGTAAATCTCCAGCTCGAGGGCGAGCTTTTCCCGGAAATATGCCCGGATATCTTCAATAACCTTTTGTTTGGCGGTGGCGGTAAAACAGGAAACTGGGATGCCCTCAGCACTGTTTTTCTTTTCCTGCAATGCTTTGATAAAGTCCCCGATATAGAGATAATCCACCCGGAAATCCTGGCCCCAGGCTGAAAAACAGTGGGCCTCATCGATAACAAAGCGCACGATATTCCGGCCCAGAAGCAAGCGCTCGATTGTCCGGGAACGCAGGGATTCCGGGGAGATATACAGAAGGGAAGCCGAACCATTTTCCAAGCGGGCAAAGGACTGCGCTCTTTCGATCGGATCAAGCAATCCGTTAATTGTCACGGCTTCGGTGATGCCCGCCTTTTCCAGATTAACCACCTGGTCTTTCATCAAGGACTGCAAAGGGGAAATAACAACAGTCAAGCCCTTGGCAGTGCTGCCGCTCATTAATGCCGGCACCTGAAAAGTTAGCGATTTCCCGCCGCCGGTAGGAAAGACCGCCAAAAGTGATTTGTTGGCCACAGCGGCCCGGACGGCTTGCTCCTGCAAAGGCTCCCCGCCATATGTACGGTAAGAAGCAAAGCCAAAGAAGCGCTGCAGGCCTTTCTGAATATCCAGGGCCTCATTGCAGTAGGCACAGCCCGGCAAACAAGGCTTGCTCCTCAATAAATACATGATCCTCTCCACCGCCGGGAAATTTTTGCCAACCCAGGGCGGCGTAAGGGAATAGCGGCTGTTGGTATTGAGCAAAGCCAGGCAGTAAGCCAGTTCCACCGGGTATTCCAGGATGATTTGCGGCAGATCTGCCTGTTCACAGATTTGGGCCCGAAACTTTTCCCTGATTACTTGTTCGCTATCAAGATCGTCAGCCGCATAGCCCAGGAAATGAAAGAAGGAGCTGAACTCCTTCTGGTCTTTCAAGAGACCATAAAATATTAGTTGCAGTTGCTTATCTGTATGCTGAAAAGCCGTGACCTCATCGCAGAAGAGATCCCGGGCTTTGATGGAGTCATTCAAGGGGTTGTTGGTATCTTCTGTCTGCAGTTTATCATCCTTGAGAAGGGCATGATATGGTTGGGCCGGAAAGAGCAGCGGCGAGAAAAATAAAGTATCGATGAAATGCGCCTGCCCGAGGCCGGCGCTCTGGAGAGCATTCTGAATATAGTGCAGGTCATGATGGATAATGTTATGGCCACAGATATACGCTGAGCCCTGCAGGAATTTGCTGAATTCAGGCAGAGAAGCGGAGTGAAAAGAACTGCCATCCCCTCTGATACAGCCGATATCCAACACTTTTTTGCTTCTGGGCTCGATTTCAGTGTCAAAAAAGGCGATAGGTTTCATGTTCTTTCCCTCCCTTCTGAAAGCTATCTATAAGACATTTTAATCTTCATTGGGGCTCAATATATCGCCCAGTTTAACATCGGGATGGTGATACCGCTCGGATTTACTGCCTAATATACCTCCGTTTATAGCCTGCTGCGGACACCAGGAGAAGCATGACAGGCAAGATTCACAATGGTGCAGCCATACCGGTTTGTCAGCAATAATTTCTATATTATCAACCGGGCATACCTTGGCACATATACCGCAGCCATTGCAATTATCATTCACAAAGAAGCTATGGTCGACCAGATGGACAGCCTCGTCAAAATCGGCCTCTGGAGCCTCAGCTAGTTTTCGGTAGTTGTTCAAAATAATAGAATGAATGATCTGACCAAGCGGATAAACTAAAGCTTTAAGAAATTTATTTCCGGTTTTGATTCTGATTTCCTTTCGGGCTGCAACTGTTTCACAGACAGTAACCAGTTTCTCGTTCCATTTATCGAACTTTTTCAACTGTTCTTCTTTTTTTGTAAAAGGCGGGCAATTAAAAGGCATTTTCACGGTAAATCCTGCCGCTAGTTTCCCTCCCTTTTCTTTGATAATTTTGTCTATATTTGCTAAGGCGTCACCGGAGCCGGCGCCACAGGTACAGACCGCAAAAATATATGGTGAGGCGCTGCTCTCCAGCTTCGCCAGAAAATTTCTTACTATGGATGGGACCCCGCCATTCACCACATTATGGACCGGAAAGACAATCCCGATAACATCTGCAGCAGTACCTATCCTCTGGGCGGGCCTCAGGGCAGCAATTGATCTTAATTTTCCGTTCAGCCGCCTGGCAAGATCTCTGGCAACGACCAAAGAATTCCCAGTGCCTGAAAAATAGTAAATCTCAATCATCATAACTGTTATCCTTTCCCACGATCTTCACCGCATTCTCTTTGATTTTTGTCACCGCCCCACCAGCTGTTTTTGCCTGGTTTCATCAAACATTTTATCATAACTGAGTCTGAATCAGAAAAGAGTATTCCGTGAAAATCCATAATAATCCACAATTGTTATCGATATCATTC
>DATMYJ010000248.1:0-10006 GCA_035561015.1 Desulfitobacteriaceae bacterium
GTTTATAAAATGATCAACAATAAAGGATGATGTTAAAAATGAAGAACACAGACTGGTTGCTGAACTCTTCCCTGGCAGATTTGAAGAGAGGCTACAGTGAAGAAGCAGAGTATCTGATCTGTCTGTTATGCGGCGCCAGGATTGAGAAAGGTCTTATTTACCAGGCTGACAATGTTTTTTACGAGGCTGAAAAGTATATGGGACTGCATATCAAAAATTCTCATGGTTCGGTCTTTGAATACCTGCTTGGTATGGACAAGAAAATTACAGGGCTTTCCAGCCATCAGAACAATTTGCTCCGGCTTTTTTACCAGGGGAAAAGTGATACTGAGGTCCAGGCTGCTCTGAACATTGGCAGCAGTTCGACCATCAGGAATCATCGTTTTTTGCTCAAGGAAAAGGAGCGGCAGGCCAAGCTTTTTATGGTGCTTATGGAGCTGCTGCGGGCAAACGGCAAACTGAAGGAGAGTGACAGGAAGGGCTCAGAAGTACTGAAACCGTTAAAATCAGTGCCAAAACCTGTTAAGGGGTATCAGGTTTCAGCAGAGGAAAACAGCAAAATCCTGCAGAAATATTTCCCCCAGGGTCCGGAAGGACCGCTTGCCACCTTCAACATAAAAGAAAAAAGCAAGTTTGTGGTTTTAAAACAGCTTGGGCTGAGATTCGAAAAAAACCGCATTTATAATGAAAAGGAAGTAAATGAAATCCTGGCAAAAGCTTATGAGGATTTTGCAACGTTAAGGAGGTATCTGATCGAGTACGGTTTTTTGGTCAGAAAACCTGATGGCAGTCAATATTGGTTAAGGGAAAATGAAGCGGAGAGGAGAACGGAAAATATGGAGCGCCGGAAGGAACTAAAACAAGAATATAGGGAATTAAAGCCGGAAGCCGGGGTCTACCAGATCAGAAATACCATTAACCAGAAGGTGCAGGTTCAGGCCGCAACAAATCTGAAAACAATGAACGGCAAACTATTCCAGCTGCAAATGGGCAGCCACCGCAATAAAAGGCTGCAGGAGGAATGGCGGCAGTATGGGGAAGAAGCTTTTGCTTTTGAAGTGCTGGAAGTTTTGGAGGAAAAGACAGATGGCTATTTCGATAAGAAGGAGGAGTTGAAGAAACTTGAGGCCAAGTGGCTGGAGCAGCTGCAGCCCTATGGAGAACGCGGCTATCATTAAGACCGGCACTGACAGGGGAAAGCCTATTTCAACAACGGAGGCAGGCTGATGAAAGGACTAACCCGAATTTATGACATTCTTTTCAGGGAATATGGGCAGAGATACTGGTGGCCTGCTTCAACACCTTATGAGATGATGGTGGGAGCAATACTTACCCAAAATACTGCCTGGACCAATGTGGAGAAAGCTCTGGCCAATTTTGAGGGGCGTCTGTCGCCGCAATTCATTGCTTCGGTTTCCGGGGAAGAACTAGCCCGCATAATCCGGCCCAGTGGCTATTACAATCAAAAAGCCCTGAGATTAAAGGCGCTGACTGCCTGGTTTGAAAAATATTCCTATGAAATTGAAAAAACCAGAGCAGGCGAGGGGCCAACCCTGCGCACCGAATTGCTCTCTGTTCAAGGAATTGGCCGGGAGACTGCCGATTCCATATTGACCTATGCCTTGAATAAGCCATTTTTCATAGTGGATGCCTATACCAGACGTTTACTGTCCAGATTCGGCTGTGCTGTGGACGATGTTACAGGCAGTTATGAGGATCTGCGGCTGAGAATTGAGAACACCATTCCCAGGGACCTAAAACTCTATAATGAATTCCATGCCCTAATCGTGGAGCATGCCAAACGCTATTGCCGCAAACTGCCTCTCTGTGCGGGCTGTCCCCTGAAGGCAGTGTGCTGCCAACGAATTTTGGAGGCCTGAGATTTGCGGTATGAACAACCGCCCTTGAGCATACGCATTTCGATAATGACCGCATGCTGCAGTTCTAATTTGATTACAGGCTTTGAAAGTATTTATAGATTCCGTGATAAATAGCAGCGGCGACATTTTTACGGAATACCGGATTTTGCAGGCGGGCCTCCTCATAAGGATTGGAGATGTAGGCTGCTTCCACTAAAACGGCAGGCATGTTTGCATTTTTAATGACATAAAAGTTAGCTTTTCTTACTCCCATGTCATTAGTCTGGAGGGCGGAGGGCAGCTCAGACTGGATTTTGTTGGCCAGCTGCAGACTTTCTGCCGGTTTGGGGTTGCTATCGGATACATATTCTGTGGTTCCCTGGGTCAGAGGGTTAAGAGCGGCGTCATTATGAATGCTGATAAATAAGTCTGCCTCGTATTTATTGGTCAAGGCTACCCGGGCTTGGAGATCATTTGCTTCAGAATATACCGCCGCTGGAGAAGCATCTGTGCTGCGAGTCAAAATAACTTCGGCGCCCGCTTGTTTTAAAATCTCGTTTAAGGCCAGGGCGATAGCCAGGTTGTTTCTTTTTTCGTAAGTATTGGCAGGGCCTATGGCGCCCGGATCTTTGCCCCCGTGTCCCGGATCAACTACGATAGTTTTGCCGGCCAAGGCTTGGGCGGGGATTCCCTGGAAGGGGTCCAGTAAGACTTCTTCGGCCGGATCATGAGCTGGGTCGGCGATATCAACCGTGCTGTCAGTGTCAGACACAGGGGTCTCTGTGCTGTTACTTCCTCTGGAAGGAGATTCCGTTGTTTTGCTTCCAGTCGGCAAAGCAGGAAAGTCTTTAAGATTATCTGCATAGCTGGAAGATGCTTTGCCTTCAATAATATTTTGGGCATTGAGACTGATTATACCCGGTCCACCTAAAATATATAAAGTACCGTTCAAACTTAAATCAACTGTGGTTGCTGAGATGATCTTATCTGAGGAGACAATGCTCACATAATCGGCATAAACCCAGCCTGTCTGGCCCTGATAAGTGGTTTTATACCAATTATCCTGTTCTTCGGCAAGATAGATGAAGGCATCAGCCGGGATCATCGTGAGAATATTCCCTGATAAGGAGGGTGTTTCCCGCAGATTCAAACCTCCGGCAGCTGTGATTTTCCCTTGTTTTGGTTTATTTATGGTAATTACAGTTATATAGTTAGCCGAAATCCAGCCTGCTTGTCCCTGATATGTAGTCTTGTACCATTGATCCTGCTGGCTGCTGAGATCGACTGTTGTTCCTTCGGGGATGGTGAGAAGAATTCTTCCGCTTGCTGAGGGTGTTTCCCGGAGATTCAGGCCTCCGGCTGCCGTGATAATCCCTTGTTGGGCTGAACTCGCGCTGCTTGCAGAATTGCTGGGGCTTACTGGCGGCGGTTCAATCACCATATGTTCACGCAGGAGGCAGTATACTGCTGAGGGAATATCTTCCTTTTCAGTCAACAGCAGGGGAGCATTCATTCTGGATGCCAGGACAGTACCGGCAACAGCATCGGGAAAAGTGATACCTGATGCCAGAAAAAGATCATTGGATTTACAGCTGTCTTTCATGTAGGATATGACCTTGGCATTGGTTTCGTAGCGGTCCCGGCCGCCCAGGCGGGTTTCGACAGTCAGCTTGTTTTTGGTCAGCTCCTGGGAGGGAACAACGCTTTCACCGCCGATAACTAACAGATGTTGGGGTTGAGTATCCTGATAGTACCTGCAGACTGAAGAGGGCAGTATGCGAGATGTCAGGACTATGGGGATCTGCTGGATGCCGGCATAGGCTGCGGCTGAAAGAGCATCAGGAAAATCATCACCATTGGCCAGGATCAGGGAATCACTGTTTATCTTTCTGGCCAGGAGGATGGATGTTTCATAACGATCCGCACCGCCGATACGTTCCCATTTCAAAGATAAATTTTCCAGTTCTTTTTCGATCGAGGTTTTTAAACAGCCGCTGCCGCCGAGCAGGATGACCTTCTGTGGTTTTAAACGCTGCAGCTCATTAACAACACGCTGATCAATAGCATTTCCTTCGGTCAGCAGAAGAGGAGCATTTAAACTGACAGCATAAGGTGTGGCGGCAATGGAATCTGCATAATCAGAGTATTCGCATAAAATTACCGTCTGGGCCGAACTCCAGCCTTTTTGGGCGATACTGAGAGCTGTTTCTACCCGGTCTTGGCCGAAGAGACGCACTGTCTGGTACGCCAGGGGACTGGCAGCTGTTATTAAAGGCAGGCTGATTACCAGGGCAAGACCCGCAATCAGAGCTAAAAGGATTCTTTTCAGAAGTCTCATCCTTTCCTTAAATACAGAAAACTATAGAAATAGATTATGGATACTATGAAACATTCCCGAATTGTTCTCGTTTATCACAATATTTACTATTGACAAACATCTTGTCTGTGCTTTTCTGATTTTGTGCTATAATATATTCCGTGGCAAGAGGACGAATGATATCGATTAGGATTCCGCAGTCTGCGGTTGATTCAAGGGGGGCGAAAAATGGCAAAAAATGAGATTTATGTGTGCGATTATGAGTTATGCGGCCATAAAGGTATTAATGATGAGGGCGGGTTGCCTGTAAATTGGTTTGAACTGACGGTTGTGAATAAATCAGGTAAAAAGACTTTTCATCTCTGTCCCAAACATGAAGTAATAATTACTGATCCCTGGGGAGGATCTTGGTTGTTTGATCACACTAAAATTAAGGATGATTCCCCGGAAGATAAATAGCTGATAATCAAGGTGATGATTATTCGGGATAATTATTTATGAAATTTCTTTTTTAGCGGCCCTTGCTTGTTCTGAGCGGGGGTTTGTTTTGCTCTGAAAGCCGATATTTAGTTTAGGCAGGATAGGTTATGATTTTAAGTGATTTGTCCAGCTCGAACTGGGTGATCAACTTAGTGTATACGGCCTCTGCTTTTTCCGGAGTTTCGTAACCTAGTTTTTTAATCCAGGATAGGGTTTCCCGGGCCTCTGGTGAGAAATTGGGAAAATGGGAATCATACCATTCTAAAAAGTCGTTGCTGTTTCGCACTGAAGTCAGGCAGCAGACATCCCAGAGCAGGGCTTTAGCAATATAGTAGGCAGTGTAATAGAGCTTTTCTGTCGGCGCCTGAGGCTCATCTATCTTTTCCATATAAGTCTTTTCACTGGCACAGTCTTTGTCATATTGTGACCAAAGGTCAAAAGCGAAAGGAAGCAGGCGTTTATTGACAATTGGATCATTTAAGGAACTGCTGAGAGCGATAGCTAAATTGGAATTGGTCTGGCCTGCTAATAATTCTGAAAGTTTAACAGAGGGGTAACCTTCTTCATTGCAGATAAAATGCTGCAGTTCATGAGCAGTATCAAAAGCATCCTCAGAACTTAAGGGCAGGTTTTTACAAGCAATCAGATTCTCATTGATTTTAGGGAGATAAGTAGCCCGAACATTGGAAACAAGTTCCGGGTCATAGGCCCAGATGATATTCCTGCTGATTTTGGATCTTTCCGCTTCGTAAAAGGATTTGAACTGGGGGGAATGCTCCAGCAGGTCTTGCAGGATATAACCCTCATAGTATGTTTGGCAAGGTATCTTTTTTAGAATAAGTTCTCTCTTATAACAGCACTTCTTATATTTCAGGCCGCTCATACAGGGGCATGGTTCATTTCTTTCTGCCATTAATTACACCTCTCAAGGAATATTTATTGTTGGTTGTGAGATAATTGAACTCTTAAGTATTTATTAATTCGACATAAAAAGGACAAAACCTTGCAGACCGCAGATTATTTTCTTCATAAAAAGAGATAATTTAGGGCGCTAAACCAGGTTCAAGCAATTGTCTGACAGACATTGTTAAATCAGGCAGAAAGAAATAAAATTAACAGCGGGAACTAAGGATAATTTAAGGGTTTCGATTAAGGCAAGGAGGATATGTCAGTAATGTTACAGAATATTGGATTTATCGGTGCCGGTAATTTGGCGGAAGCGGTTATTAAAGGTCTTGCGGCAGGAGCTGAAAAGCCTTGGATCATGGCTGCGGATTTAAGTAAAGAACGTTTAGGTGTACTGGCTGCCCGCTATGGTGTATTAAGCGGGGAGATAGAGCAGGTTGTCGCAGGCTCCAAGGTGGTAATTTTAGCTGTCAAGCCCAAGGATGTGGCAGCAGTGTTAAAAGCCTTGGCGGCATTTCCCCTGCAAGGCAAACTGGTAATCAGTGTGGCAGCAGGGATACCCTTGACTATGCTGGAAAAAGGCTTGCCGGGAGTGGCAATAGTTCGGGTGATGCCAAATACTTCTTGTGCTGTACTCTTGTCTATGACCGGTATGGTGCAGGGAAGCCTAGTCGGGGATAAGGAAAAGCAACTGGCAGAAGAAATCTTCAGCAGGGTTGGAGATATCATCTGGGTCGCTGAGGATAAGATCAATGCGGTGACGGCTATCAGCGGCAGCGGTCCGGCTTATTATTATCTCTTTAGCGAATGTTTGGCGGCTGCCGGAAGAGAACTGGGTCTGACCGAAGAGGAAGCGGAGATCCTGGTCCAGGCCACCATGGCAGGGGCCAGTCGAATGCTGCACCAAAGCGGCAAGACTCCGGCCCGTCTCCGGGAGGATGTGACTTCACCTAACGGTACCACCTATGCTGCTCTGCAGAAATTTGAACAGGCCGATTTACGGAATATCGTCCTGACAGCAGCCAAGGCAGCAGCCGAGCGGGCGGCGGAGATGGAAAAAGAATATTCATAATTCCAGCAGTCTTTAAAGAAAAAGGAGGGCGCCGAAAATGATTTTGACAACTACACCGTCAATTGAGGGCCGCAAAATAGTTTCCTATCTGGGGGTTATTACCGGTGAAGCGATTATGGGAGCTAATATCGTGCGTGACTTCATGGCCAGCATTACTGATGTTATCGGCGGGCGTTCCGGAGCTTATGAAGAAAAACTGCAGGACGCGCGCCAGGTTGCTTTGCAGGAATTGGAATCTCGGGCTGCCGGCTTGGGTGCCAATGCTGTGGTGGGCATTGATTTGGATTATGAAGTTGTTGGCCAGAGCGGCAGCATGCTGATGGTTAGTGCTTCAGGAACAGCGGTTATTATTGAATAAACCCTCGAGATTATTGTAGTGACAGGGAGTATAGACATGCGGACTTGGAAATTTTGGCCGGCTTTATGGTCTGGTAAAATAACGGGGATTATTTTGAAGCTGCTGGGCAGAAAGGGTACGACTCTATCGGGATATGTTGCTAATCGTCTGGATTCGGGCTTGCTCAGACAACTGGCCGGATCTTATGAAAGTCTCATTATCGTAACCGGTACCAATGGTAAAACAACAACAGCCAATCTGCTGGCTGCTGTTTTGACGGCAGCAGGTAAGCAATTTGCCTTTAACCAAGCCGGGGCCAATCTGGTTACCGGTATAAGCGGGGCTCTCCTGCAAAATTTTAACTGGAGAGGCCGGCCCAAAGCCCAACTGGCCCTGCTGGAAGTCGATGAGGCCACAGTACCTAAATTTTGCGCCCAAGCCACGCCCCATATTGCAGTTGTTACCAACTTTTTTCGCGATCAGCTGGATCGCTACGGGGAGCTGGATACGACCATACGCCTGGTTAAGGATGCCCTGCCAGAACAAACTCTCCTGATACTTAATGCTGACGACCCTTTAGTTGCTTATTTGGGAGCAGATCGGGCCCCTGTCTGCTATTATGGGATAGCGCGCACGCCGGAAAGCCAAAAGGAAAGCCGGGAGACGAGGGAGGCTAAATTCTGTCCCCGCTGCGGTCATACTCTGAGTTATGAACTTTTCCACTATGGACAGTTGGGGTTATATTTCTGCTGTAACTGTGATTTTCGCAGACCGATACCTGCGGTTGAGGCTGATCAGGTCAGACAGGAGGCCGATGGCCTGAAGTTTAAGGCAGGCTCAGGCAACTATGTTACAGCCCTGCAAGGTTATTACAATCTTTACAATATGCTGGCAGCAATTACAGTTGCCCGCCACTTGAATATTGCAGAGAGCACGATCGAAAAGGCTTTACAGGAGTTTATCCCGCAGGCGGGGCGAATGGAACGTTTTAGTTCCCCTCAGGGAGATGTGACTCTTACTTTGGTCAAAAATCCTACCGGGTTCAATCAGGTTATTCGGGCGGTCCTGGCCGGCGGCCGGAAGCTCAGGCTGTTGATTGCCATAAATGATCTGGCGGCAGACGGGCGTGATATCTCTTGGCTCTGGGATGTGGATTTCGAATACCTGGGGAACAAAGACAAACTGGTCAGTCAGGTAGTTTGTTCAGGACTGCGCGCCGAGGAGATGGCCTTGCGTTTAAAATATGCCGGTCTGGCTGTGGAAAAACTGGTTATTGAACACTCCCTGGATAAAGCCCTGGAGATTTTGCTCAGCCAGAGAAAGAGCGGGGAGGATGTCTTTGTCTTGCCTACCTATACCAATTTATTTCCTGTGAGAAAGCTGCTGCTATCCCGGCTTAAAGCTGGACAGAGTTCTGTTGCCAGAAATAAGGTGGTGGCAGAAAAATGAAGTTGAATATTTGTCATCTTTATCCTGATCTGCTGGATTTATACGGCGATCGCGGTAATATCCTGACTTTAGCAGCTCGCTGCCGCTGGCGGGGTATTGAGACCGTGATCCAACGGGCCTCTCTGGGAGACAAACTGGATTTTCCGCAAATGGATATTCTCTTTATCGGCGGAGGATCAGACCGGGAACAAAGTTTGCTTGTCCAGGATTTGCTGCTGCGCAAAGATGATCTGCAGGCGGCTATCGGGGATGGCTTGGTTGTTCTGACCATCTGCGGCGGCTACCAACTTCTGGGTCTCTATTATCAGACAGCGGACGGAAAGAAAATCCCAGGTCTGGGGATTCTGGATCTTTGGACTATAGCCGGTTCCCAACGGATGATTGGTAATGTCGCAGTTGAACTGCAGGGAATTTCGGCCGCTACACTGGTAGGGTTTGAAAATCATTCGGGAAGAACTTATCTGGGCTCCAATCTTGCGCCTTTGGGAAAGGTCCTGGCTGGTTATGGCAATAACGGGCAGGATGGTACTGAGGGGGTTTGTCAGGGGAATGTCTTCGGCACTTATCTGCACGGACCGCTGCTGCCCAAAAATCCCTCTTTTGCCGATCTATTGCTGCAAAAGGCTCTGGAACGACGTGGTTTTACGGCAAAGATGGAACCTCTGGACGACCGGATCGAGATATTGGCCCACCAGGCCATGTTGAAAAAATTGCTTAAAAATACTTGAAAAGTATTGATAAATGCGGCTAATCTCAGTCTGTCCAAGAATTTCAGAGATATTTTCGGCATTAAGCCATGAACTGAGATCTTAAATATGCTATACTAATGGTTGAGTTTAAATGGCTTATCTGTAGAATTTTTTGTCGTCTGCATTACTGCCTTGTCGGACAAAATTATGATGTTTGCCTTGACTATTATCTAGTTTTGCTAAATTACTTGGAGGTGCTGATGTGACAGAGAGGAAGCGGATTATGATCAGCATACCGAAAAGTTTGCTGGCGGAAATTGATGGTATTGTAACCGTTGAGAACAAAAACCGCAGTGAATTCATTCGGGATGCTATTACCAGTATAATCCAGGAACGCCATAAAAGAGGATTGCGTGAGCAGATGCGTATTGGTTATCTGGAAATGGCTCAGCTGAACTTAGCTATCAGCAGGGAATTATTTAATCTGGAGCAAGAGGTTAATATGTCTTATGAAGGGAATAGTATACAGTGGCGGAGATGATAATTAAGCGCGGGGAAATATATTATGCAGAACTAAACCCCGTCGTTGGTTCCGAGCAAGGCGGGACCAGACCCGTCCTTGTGGTGCAGAATAACATAGGAAATCAATTCAGCCCAACGACTATAATCACAGCGATTACATCCCAAATTGCTAAAGCAAAATTGCCCACTCATGTGGAAGTCAGGGCCAAACGCAGTGGTTTGGATCGGGATTCAGTTATTCTTACCGAACAGATACGCACTATTGATAAATGCCGTCTGAAAGAAAAAGTGGCCACCCTGGATGACGAAATAATGTCCCGGGTGAATCAGGCTATTGAAATCAGCTTGGGCTTGATCGATCTTTGATTACAGGGC
>DATMYJ010000249.1:0-4074 GCA_035561015.1 Desulfitobacteriaceae bacterium
GTTGTGACTCAGCTATTAATATTTATATGAGGTGAAAAGATGAGAAAAGTAAATTTTACTGAAACTGTCTTGAGAGACGGTAACCAATCATTGATCGCTACCAGAATGAAATTCGAACAGTTTGCCCCTATCCTCGAAGAAATGGATAAAGTCGGTTACAATTCGATTGAAATGTGGGGCGGAGCTACTTACGACTCCTGTATCCGGTTCCTCAATGAAGATCCCTGGGATAGACTGAGAAAAACCAAAGCAATTGTTAAGAATACCAAGCTGCAAATGCTTCTTAGAGGTCAAAACGTCCTTGGCTATAAACATTATCCTGATGAATTCGTCAGAAAATTCATCCAACATGCTGTAGGAACCGGTATTGACATTGTGCGGGTTTTTGATGCCCTGAATGACCTGAACAATATCCGGGTTGCCATGGAAGAAGTTGTGAAACAAGGCGCCCACGCTCAAGGTACAATTGTTTACACAGTCAGCCCCATTCATGATGTTAAGAATTACGAAAATCTGGCTAAGCAAATCGAAGAAATGGGTGCCAGCTCCATTTGTATCAAAGATATGGCCGGCCTGCTCATGCCTTCGGTTGCCTATGAACTCATCAAGGACTTAAAGTCGGTTGTTAAGATTCCGATTCAATTACATTGTCACTGTTCCAATGGCATTGCTGAAATGTCCTACTGGGAAGCAGTCAGAGCAGGCGTAGACGGTATTGACTGTGCTATTTCCAGTTTCTCCAGTGGTACCTCCCAACCGCCTACCGAGGCTTTGAATTTCGCCTTATTAGAAGCCGGCTATGAAACTGGCCTCGACCCAGTCAGATTAAAGACTGTCAATGACTACTTCAAACCGATCAGAGCAGAAGCGATTGCCTCCGGACTGCTGGACACTTCTATTCTTAGTCCTCAGCCTGAAGGTCTGGTATATCAAATCCCCGGCGGCATGCTGACCAACCTGATCTCCCAGCTCAAAGCCCAAAACGCTATCGACAAGCTGGATGCTGTGCTTAACGAAGTTCCCAGAGTCCGCAAAGACCTGGGCTATCCTCCGCTCGTAACACCGACCAGCCAGATCGTTGGCACCCAGGCTGTTATGAACGTCCTGGCCGGCGAACCCTACAAGATGATCATTAAAGAAGTTATCAACTACTTCATGGGCGAATACGGCAAAGTTCCCGGTCCGATCAATCCGGAAGTTGCCAAGAAAGCTCTCAGGAAGAAAGTTCCCGTACCGGGCCGTTATGCCGATACCTTAGAGCCTGTCTTCGACGCAACCAAGGAACAGCTTAAAAACATAACCGACAGTGACGAAGACGTCCTGACTTACCTCATGTTCCCGCAAGTTGCTGAAGAATTCATCAAAAACAAAAAAAAATAAGCTGATTAACAGCAACTAATTGCCAACAACAGTAAATCACCCGGATCTGAACGGCTGCAGTCGTAAGGTCCGGGTGATTTTTGTTCCTGGAAACTCTTCTCCCTCTCGCAATAGATCTGGTTTTTCCAGAATATACTTCATTCTGCCGAAGCATACCTGATTCTATTGTTATAAATATGACTGCCCGGATTTTCCGATTATTAGGGTAATTCTTTATTCCGGTCCTAAAATTTCTGAGCAAGAGATGTACTTTTCTACCTCGGATTAGGTATAATGGAAGACAGGGTTTACTATCAGACATTGAGAAGGGAAGATGTTTTTTGACATTACATATACATTTTGTCGGCATAAAGGGTTCAGGCATGTGTGCCCTGGCGCAGGTGAGCGCGGAAATAGAAGGGGCGACTATCACCGGTTCCGATATTGAAGAACGCTTTTTTACAGATATTATCCTGGAACAGGCCCATATCCAGGTCCTGCCTTTTGCAGCCGGCAATGTGGAGCAAGCCGATTTGGTTGTAGTTTCACCGGCTTATAATGATTTGCACCCGGAGATCGCCCGGGCTAAGGAACTTAAGATTCCGGTCCTTTCGTATCCGCAATACCTCGGCCGCCTGATGTTCAAAAAGCGAGGCATAGCTGTTACCGGCACTCATGGCAAGACAACCACCACCGCAATGATCGGTCTGATTTTGATGGAGGCCGGCCTCGATCCCACCATAGTTGTGGGCAGCAATGTGCCCAGTCTGGGAGGCAACGCCCATTCCGGCCAGGGAGAATTTTTTCTGGCAGAATCCTGCGAATACCGTCGCCATTTTTTGAACTATTCTCCGGAATACTTGATTATCACTAATATTGATTTCGACCATCCGGATTATTTCCGGGATCTGCAGGATGTGATCCTGGCCTTCCAGGAAATGGCCGGAAAGGTTTCTGCCCAGGGCCATATCTTTATGTCTGCCGATGACCCCAATTGTCAGGCTATTCAAAGCCCGGCCGCCATCACGACCTTCGGGCTGTCCGCTGCTGCCGATATTCGGGCGGCAGACATCTGCTGCAAAGATGAAGTCAGCACCATGAAAATATTTGCAGACGGCAAATATGCCGGGGATTTGGTTCTCAATGTCTACGGCAAGCACAATATTATGAATGCCCTGGCTGCTATGGCCTTCTGTCGGGAAGTCGGCATACCTCTGCCGCAAATTTTCAGCAGTCTCAGTCATTACACCGGCACCAAACGGCGTTTCGAACATCTTGGCGTCCGGGACGGCGCCCTGATAGTTGACGACTATGCTCACCACCCCACTGAAATTCGCACTACCCTGGAAGGAGCCCGTCTTTCTTTCCCTGACCGCCGTATCCGGGCTATTTTTCAGCCGCATACTTTCAGCCGCACAGAAAAATTCCTGCAGGACTTCTCCTGTGCTTTCCAGTCTGCCGACGAAGTTGTCATCGCCGATATTTTCGCTTCCGCCCGAGAAAATGATTCCCAGACGGTCTCTTCCCTGACTTTAACCGAATTGATCCAAAAACAGGGCATAAAGGCCGTTTATATAGGAACAATAGAGGCTATTAAATCCTATATGGCTCAAACCCTGGCTCCTGAAGATCTGGTCCTGACCCTGGGTGCCGGAGATATCTATAAGGTCGGCCTGGACCTTGTCTGTTAGCAATAATGAAGTCAGCAGATCAATGATGCAAAAACAGCAGCCCCAGAGCTAAGAGCACCCCGGATAATTCCAGGGTGCTCTGATACATTGCTAAGCGAATTACAGGTTCTACAGGTTCGAATCCAAACGGTGGATTTCCACAAGAAGATCCTGCCAGCTGTGACAACGAATAATCTCTGTGGGTAAATCCCCCTGGTTATAAGCGGCATTTAAGAGCAGAACGGGAACACCGCTGTCCGCTATAGTTTGGGCATTAACCAGGTAGTCTTCGATAAAGACATGCATCCCCCATTGATTAACCAGGTCTGCTTTGCTGTTAAACCCGGCAAAGACAATATGTTCATGGGGTATTTCATGTTTTTGCAGCCAATTGATCGTAACCTCTTTTTCTTCAGGCACTCTGGCAGTGATGTAAATCACCTCATGTCCTTTAATCAGCAGAGATTGGATCCCCTCTTTAGCTCCCTGCATGGGTTGCGGCAAATTATATAAATATTCTGTATTTTGGACAAAAAATTCATTCAGATCATCATAAGGGACATCAAAAGCTAAATGCATATCATAATGTTCCAGGACAGTGATATTCTTGCCGTAAAACTTGTTTAATTCCTGCAGCCAGACAGTGTAGCTGTCTGCAATTACACCGTCGATATCTACCCCAATGCGCATGATCAATCCAACCCTTCACTTTCAGGCAAGCGCTTACCCGGCCGAGATTATTCGGCATCATTTAAAAGGTAATAATAATCTAATAGGTAACAATAATCACAAATGTCGAAAAAACCTTAACCCATCCTCTGGCTTGATCAGGTCCCCCCAACTTTTATCCCCAAAATCGGCTCCCCTATCCCCAGGGTTATCCACAAGCTGAAGCTGTTTTACTTTCCTATTTACTTAAGCTTATCCACATTATTCACACTTTTTCAAGCCTTAATGTTGATAACTTCTCTAAAACCCGTATTTTGCAGGCATTTTCAGCATTCAGCGAACCCTATACGGGTATCCAGGAAATATCAGCCTTGCC
>DATMYJ010000250.1:0-5239 GCA_035561015.1 Desulfitobacteriaceae bacterium
ATATAATGGAGATCTACTGGAGTTTTTGCTCAGAATTGGATACACTAGATATAAATCCTAGAGAATATTTATATTGATTTGTTCGGGGCAGGGAGAGAAGACAGCAATGAGTTTGCAACAGAGAACAAAATATCCGGAATTATTGGCTCCGGCAGGCAGTTACGAGGCTTTTAAAGCAGCGGTGGAAAATGGGGCGGATGCGGTTTACCTGGGCGGGAAAAATTTCAGTGCCCGGGCTAAGGCTGCTAATTTTGAACTGGATGAACTGCGTCAGGCAGTAAGGTATGCCCATGAGAGAATGGTCAAGGTTTATGTGACTGTCAATATCCTGATTGCCGACAGCGAATTTGAGGAATTGACGGCTTATCTTTATTCTTTATATGAACTAGGGGTCGATGCCTTGATTATACAGGATATCGGTGTAGCCTGTTTATTACAGAGAGTTTTACCGGAAATGGAGATTCACGCCAGTACCCAGATGACTGTAAACAACAGCTGGGGAGTTAAACAGCTGGAAAGTTTAGGTTTTAAGAGAGTCGTTTTGGCCAGGGAAACTTCAGTTTGGGAGATACGTTCTATTGCCGAGGCAACCAGGGCAGAATTGGAAGTTTTTGTCCATGGAGCTTTATGTATCAGTTATTCCGGCCAATGTCTAATGTCCAGTTTTATTGGAGGCCGCAGCGGAAACCGGGGTATGTGTGCCCAGCCTTGCCGCCTGAAGTATCAATTAATTGATGAACAGAAGCAGAATGTTCTGGCAAAAGCCAATTTAGGAGATCATCTGCTCAGCACCCGTGATTTGAATCTGGCTAAAGAAGTGATGACTCTCTGGCAAGCTGGGGTGAGCAGTTTCAAGATTGAGGGACGCATGAGGCGGCCGGAGTATGTAGCCACAGTAACCAGGATTTACAGAAAGGTCCTGGAACGGATGAAAGAACTTGCCGAACAGGGTAAGTGCAGTTCCGGGAGCAGTGCTGAAATCATTACCTCGGAAGAAGAAAAAGATTTAACCCAGATTTTCAATCGGGACTTTACCACCGGCTATTTGTCAGGAAATCCAGGCCAGGGATTGATGAGCTATAGCCGGCCAAATAACCGGGGGACCCGTTTGGGCCGCGTGCTCAAGACAGAAAAAGGCCTGCTGACCTTAAAACTGGATGCTGCCTTAAGGATCGGTGATGGGATAGAGATCTGGACAGGGCAGGGACGGGAAGGTTTCACCATCTCGGCCATTTCTAATGAGCAGGGTGAAACGGAGGAAGGACAAAGCGGAGAGACTGTCAAAATCCCTTTTGACGGTCAGGCCGGTGTTGGGGACCGGGTCTTCAAAACCAGTGATTTTGCTCTTCTGGAGAGAGCCCGCTTAAGCTATCAGGAAGGCAGGGAAGAGCGGAAGCGTGCTTTAAGCATGAAGTTATCAGGTTCTGAGGGCAAAAAGTTTTGCCTTGAGGTCTGCGATGGCCAACGTATAGTTCAGGTATTATCAGCTAATCCAGCCCAAAAGGCCCTGAAGAGACCTCTGACTCAGGAATATGCCTGGCAGCAGTTGAGCCGCTTGGGCACAACTCCCTTTTATTTGTCGGAGTTAGAGCTTGACCTGGAGGGAGAGTTGATGATCCCGGTCAGTGACCTTAATGAGCTGAGGAGGAAAGCAGTTGTTGCCTTGCTTGCGGAGCTAACCCCTGAGCCGACGCTCTCACGTTCCCGCTATTATCTCCGGGTCAAACAATGGCAGCAGGATCTGCAGGAATTACGTGCTCACGGCCAGCCTCCAAGCAAGCGCTGCCTTTCTGTAATGGTCTCTGACAAGGAGTCGTTGCAGGCGGCGTTAGACTCTGGGGCTCGAAAAATTCTCTTCGCTGGCGAGACCTGGCGTTCCTGCAGGAATATGGACGGTGAGGATATAATTAAAGCTTATGATAGCTGCCGTCGGCAGGGGGCTGCCGGGGTTTGGAGTTTGCCGCGTATTGTAAATGAAGATCAGGGCCAGGCATTAATTCGGCAATTAGAGGATCTGGGCAAGAAAGTGTCACGCCCAACTGTAATGATTGCCAACCTGGGACAGCTGGAAATGCTGCATACTCTGGACAAACAATGGCCCTTTGAGGTCGATTATTCTTTAAATGTCTTTAACCAGGCCAGCCTTTTTTATTTTATGAGTCAAGGTGCCAGGCACGTGACCCTCTCGCCTGAACTAAATCATGAGCAGATAAGGGTTTTGGCCGGCTGGCGAGGTCTGGAAT
Organism: Desulfitobacteriaceae bacterium; assembly: GCA_035561015.1. GTDB lineage: Bacteria > Bacillota > Desulfitobacteriia > Desulfitobacteriales > Desulfitobacteriaceae > UBA2264. The sequence goes on from DATMYJ010000250.1 coordinate 2,244, forward strand.
TAATAGTCTTCGGGGATATGGAGATGATGGTTAGTGAATATTGCCCAGTGGGAGCAACTTTAGGCGGTAAAAAGGATAAATATTGTTCTCAGCCTTGTCGGCAGAAGTCATTCTTTTTGAAAGACCGCTTGGGTTATAATTTTCCCGTTGAAACGGATCAGGAATGCCGCATGCATCTGTTTAATGTCAAACGCCTGAACCTTTTTCAGGAACTCCCCCAAATTAGAGAAATAGGAATCACAACCATTCGGCTGCAGTTGAGCCGTCATAGACCTGCGGAGGTGAAACAGGTTGTAACTTTGTTTAATGAAGCTTGGCAGCATAACTGGCTGAAGCACCAAGGAGAGATCTCTGCTTACCGGGAAGGCGGAGCAGTTTTGGAAGCTTTGTTTCCGGCTGGTTATACCAAAGGACATTTTTTCAGAGGTGTTTTATAAGAGCGAAAAGCAGGGTAAGTTAAGGAGAATAACAATGGCGATAGAGGAAAAAGTACTGCTGAAATTAGGTTTTGATAAAATCAGGTCATTTCTTAAAGAATATTGTGTTTTGCTGCGAACCCAGGAATTGGCTGAGACTCTGGTTCCCTTTACTGACAGAGAACAAATTGTGGCAGCCTTAGGCGAGACTGACGAGGGCAAAGAGTTTTTGCGTGGAAATCCTTTATTTTCCATCTGGGGAGCCAAAGAAATCCGCAGTTATCTGGCCCGTTGTCAGCGGGGAGGAGTGCTCAAGCCTTTGGAGCTCTTAGAGGTGCGAGATACCTTGCGCAGCGGGAGACGGGTACGGCAAACGTTGTTAGAAAGCAAAGGGGAATTTCCTCGCCTGCGCGCCATAGCTTCTGTTCTTGAACCCCGGAAAATTATCGAAGATGAAATCAGTCATTGTATCAATGAAGATGGAGCTGTTGCCGATAATGCCACGTCCGAACTAGCAGAATGCCGCAAAGCCAGAAATCGTTTGCACCAGCGTATTCGCGATACGCTGGAGGGAATTCTCAGAAACAGTAATTATCAGAAAATGTTGCAGGATGCTCTGATTACGCAGCGTTCCGATCGTTATGTTGTTCCTGTCAAGCAGGAATACCGTTCCTTTTTTCCCGGCATTGTTCATGATCAGTCCGGGAGCGGAGCAACTCTTTTCATTGAACCCCTGTCTATTGTGCAGCTAGGCAATGAACTGCGGGAGATAATTTTTCAGGAAGAACGGGAAGTGCAAAAAATCCTGACCAGGCTTTCCGGGTTAATTGAAGCTGACCTTCCGGTGATTGAGGCCTTATATGAGATTTTGGCAAAAATCGATTTTATTTTAGCCAAAGTCCGGCTTAGTGAGCAAATGAATGCCGGAACGCCTCTTCTGGCGGCAAGCCAGGAGGTTAAACTGGTACAAGCCAGACATCCCTTAATTCAGGGAACAGTGATTCCGCTGACCGTGGAACTTGGTTTGGATTTTTCCATGCTGATAGTAACCGGTCCCAATACGGGAGGCAAGACGGTAGCCTTAAAAACCATAGGTCTGCTGGTGGCCATGACCCAGGCCGGTCTTCATATACCGGCCGAAGGAGATTCGCGGATTGGTGTTTTTACAGATATTTTCGTTGATATCGGAGATGAACAAAGTCTGGAGCAGTCTTTAAGCACTTTTTCCGGCCATATGAAAAATATCGTTCATATTGTCGACCAGGCCAACAGGCAGTCTTTAGTTTTGTTGGATGAGATTGGGGCAGGAACCGATCCGGCGGAGGGTGCTGCCCTGGCTATGGCTATCTTATCAAGACTGAAGGAATTGGAATGCCTGACTGTGGCTACAACTCATTTTGGGTCACTTAAAACATTCGCCTATCAGACCCCGGGTGTCCAGAATGCCTCGGTGGAATTTGATGCAGTTTCTTTAAGCCCGACTTACCGTTTACTGGTGGGTATCCCGGGAAAAAGCAATGCCTTTAATATCGCTGCCGGCTTAGGGTTGAGTGCCAGTGTTTTGGAAAAGGCCAGGACTTTCCTGAGCGAGAGAGAATTGCAGGTTGCGGATTTGTTGGAAAATCTAAAAGAGACTCAGCGTGAAATAGAAATGGAGAAAATGGTGGCCCATGAGAGGCTGTTTGCAGCCGAACAAAGAAATAAAGCCATTGAACTGAAATCCCGGCATCAGGATGAGGAATATCACAGATTGCTGGATAAAGCCAGAGATGATGCCCAGGAGATAATTCAAAACGCCCGGCGTGAGGCCGAAGAAATTATTCGCGAACTCAAAGAAGCAGCCCGGAAAGAAAAGAAAGAGCAAGCAGATATGGAAAAGGCGCGCTTAGGCCTGAAACAACTGGATAACAAACTGGAAGCTGCCCGGGGATCGGGACGTAAAAAACCCGACTTGCTCCCTGAGGAGATTAAATTAGGAATGACTGTCTATCTGACCAAACTGCGGCAAAAGGGTCAGGTTGTTATGCTTCCCTCAGATAACAGAGAAATACAGGTTCAGGCCGGGGCTCTGAAAGTGACTGTTCCACTCTCGGATGTAAGTCTGGTTCAGGAGGAAAAGGTCAAAATAGCCAGTAATTCCGGGGCAGGGAAACTGGGCATGAGCAAAGCCAATGCTGTGAGGACGGAGATTGATCTGCGGGGTATGCTTGTGGAGGAAGCCACTTATACTTTGGATAAGTATCTTGATGATGCGATACTTTCCGGGGTAAGCCAGGTCTATGTTATCCATGGCAAGGGCACCGGTGCCTTAAGGGCTGGGGTCCAGGAATTCCTCAGAGGGCACCCCCATGTTCGCACCTTTCGTTTGGGTCAGCATGGCGAGGGAGATTTAGGGGTTACAGTTGTGGAATTGAAATAATTATGTAACATGCCTTGAAAAATATTTCGTATTCAATGTATAATCATTTAGATGAAAAAGTCGAAAAATGTTTGTTAGAGGATTGGGACCGCCGAGTTCTATTTTAATGAAATCAGTTTTTTATCTATTCAAATTCGGTGGTAATCATGAGTAGATTTCTA
>DATMYJ010000251.1:0-8343 GCA_035561015.1 Desulfitobacteriaceae bacterium
CAACAGATATAGATGTAGTTATTTAACTGTTCTTTTGGTTTGACTATTATGGTTATCTGGGGTAAACTGAAACTCAAGTAATGGCCTTTAAAAAGAGTCCTGTGAGACACAAAAGGCAGACCTGAAGGGATAAGTCTGTCTGTTAAGACGGATTTTTTTTGTCTTGCCTCTGAAATCTTTACAGGTATTGTCAAGCGGAAAGGGGTGTCTGAGCATGGAAGGAATTACTAAAAGCACTATTATGGATGCTAATGGTATTCGCCGGGCTTTGACCAGAATAGCTCACGAAATTATTGAAAAAAACAAGGGGACGCAAGACGTTGTTCTGATTGGGGTGCGACGCCGGGGAGTGCCTCTGGCAGAACGGCTTCAGAACCTGATCCTGGAGTTTGAAGGTGTGAAACTGCCTCTGGGCATTTTGGATATAACTCTTTACCGGGATGATTTCAGTACCATCGGCTTTCAGCCGGTTGTCCACGAAACAGCGGTTCCTTTCGATGTTCAGGGCAAACAGGTTATATTAGTCGATGATGTGCTTTTTACCGGCCGGACAGCCCGGGCCGCCCTGGATGCGATGATGGATTTGGGCAGGCCGCAGCGGATCCAGTTAGCCGTTCTGGTAGATCGGGGACATCGGGAACTGCCGATCAGAGCTGATTATGTAGGTAAAAATGTCCCGACTTCACACAGAGAAAGTGTTTCAGTTTGTCTGAGTGAGGTAGATGGTTCAGATGAAGTATTGCTTATGGAAAAACCAGGCTGATTCTGATATCTTGAGTTTCCCTTTAAATGTCTTCCGGTGAGATGACCAAGGGTTAAGCAGCAGGATATGATTTGGTTTATTTCTGCCTCTTACCTCTAGGGTGAGAGGTTTTTGTTTTGCTAAAAGCAGCAAAAGGAGGTTTTTCAATGATATGGCAGCGCAAACATATATTAGGTCTGGAGAATTTAAGCAAAGAAGAAATCAGTCACATCTTACAGACCGCCAAACCCATGAAAGAGGTCTTACAGCGTCCGCTTAAGAAACTGCCCACCCTCCGGGGAAAATCAGTGATGCATTTGTTTTATGAAGCCAGTACCCGCACCAGGACTTCTTTTGAAACAGCGGGGAAAATCCTGGGCGCCGATACCGCCAGTATTGCCATTGCCCAAAGCAGCATCAGCAAGGGAGAAAGTCTCCTGGATACTGCCAGAACGATTGCTGCTATGAAAGTTGATCTGGTCGTTATTCGCCATGCTGCTTCCGGGGCGGCCGCCTTTCTGACGGAATATCTGCAGGCCGGGATAATCAATGCCGGTGACGGCCAACACGAACATCCCACTCAGGCTTTGCTGGATATGTTTACGATGCAGGAAGAATTTGGTGATTTGGCGGGCAAAAAAGTGGTTATTGTCGGTGATATCCTGCATTCCCGGGTAGCCCGCAGCAATGTCTGGGGGCTGACCAAAATGGGAGCTGAGGTTACTTTGGTTGGGCCGCCGACCCTGCTCCCGCCGGAAATGAAGGTGTTGGGTGTGAAAATGTCGCACAATCTGGATAGGGAATTAGAAGGGGCGGATGTTGTAATGGCCTTGCGCCTGCAGCTGGAACGGCAGCAGAGCGGGCTTTTTCCAAGCCTGCGGGAATATAGCCGGCTGTACGGCTTATCCAGCCAAAAACTGCAAAAGACCGGTAAGAAAACGATAGTGCTTCATCCCGGTCCCATGAATCGGGGAGTCGAAATAAGCAGTGAACTGGCCGATAGCCCTATGGCCAAAATTGAGGAACAGGTTACCAACGGGGTAGCGGTAAGAATGGCTTTGATATATTTATTGGCAGGAGGAACAAGCAATGTTATGGCTTAAGAATGTTCAGATTGTTGATCCGGACCAAAACCTGGCAGCTATAAGGGATCTTTTGGTTAAAGATACCAGGATCCATGAAATTTCTGCTTCCTTCCGGCCAGAAGAAGTGCAGGCTAAAGCTGAGGGCGCGGCCTTGGAGGTGCTCGATGGCGGGGGCAGGCTGCTTTTTCCCGGTTTGATTGATGTCCATACCCATTTGCGGGAACCTGGACAGGAGGAGAAAGAGGATATTGCCAGCGGTGCCGAAGCAGCAGTCCGCGGCGGTTTTACGACTATCCTGGCTATGGCCAATACCAAACCGGTTATTGACCAGCGGGCCTTGGTGGAATTTGTTCGGGCTCAGGGTGAGCGGGTCGGTCTGGCCAGGGTTTATCCGGTTGCGGCCGTCACCAAGGGCTTGCAGGGCCAGGAATTGGTGGAGATGATGGATTTAGCAGCCGGCGGAGTTGTGGGATTTTCTGATGATGGCCATGGTATCCAGAATGCCGATATCATGCGTTTGGCCCTGGAATATGCCAAACTTAGCGGCTTGCCAATTATCAGTCATTGTGAAGATGATGATCTTGCTGCCAAGGGAGTTATGCATAAGGGTCTGGTCTCAGCCCGCCTGGGGCTGAGAGGGATTCCTTCCTGCGCGGAAAGCGTTATGGTGGCCCGGGATTTAATGCTGGCAGAGGAGTCATCCGGAGTACTCCATCTAGCCCATATTTCCTGCCGCCAGAGTGTGGATTTGATCAGGCAAGCCAAGAAAAAGGGCGTCAATGTCACAGCCGAAGTCAATCCTCACCATCTGATTTTCTGTGATGAAGATGTCCAATTGACGAAAACCTCCCTCAAGGTGAATCCTCCCTTGCGGACAGCGGAAGACCGCGAAGCTTTGCTGGAAGCTCTGTCGGAGGGTACCATTGATATGCTGGCTACCGACCATGCCCCACATGCCTGGGAAGAAAAGGCCCGGCCTTTTGCCGAGGCTCCCTTCGGCATCAATGGTCTGGAAACATCGTTGGCGGCAGTCTGGCAATATCTTGTTGCTCCTGGCAGGTTGTCAGTAAAGCGGTTGCTTGAAGCCTGGAGTTTAGCGCCGGCCCGGCGCTTTGGTTTGGCCGGAGGCAGCTTGAAACCAGGTCAGACAGCGGATATGGTTTTGTTTGATCCTGACCGCACCCTGGAAATCGAAAGGGAGAATCTGGCATCCAAGGCGCAGAACACTCCTTTTTTGCATATGACCTTACAGGGCTGTCCTGTTATGACTTGGGTCGGTGGACGTCTGGTTGTGAATAGGGAATAAAGCAGCACACCTCGTATTTCATAGCTGAGAAGTCGGGCAACAAGCAGCATATTGCGCTTAGAGGGGCTTAAGCAAAAGCCTTATTTACGCGCTTATATGAAAACTGTCTCTTTACACTTGCAGCTGCACCTGTCAATTCTCGGTTTTTGCTGGTGTTTAAAATCTTGGGTGTCTATTGTATAATTGCCAGGTAAAGGAGGCGAAGTATGCTTATCGATCAAGAAGTTGTCCTAAATGAAATTCTCGGTTCGGCTGACTTGGGAATGCGGAAATTAGTCCTGAAGGGGCCTATTGCTCAGGAAGCCAGGCCCGGGCAGTTTGTCCATCTTCAGGTTGGACCGACCCTGGATCCCCTGCTGCGCCGGCCGATCAGTATTGCTGCTATTGATCCGGAGTGTCAGGAAATAACCCTGTTGTATAGGATCAAAGGTAAGGGTACAGAACTCCTTTCCAAGGCGGGTCCCGGCCAGAAACTGAATTTGCTGGGTCCGCTGGGTAAGGGCTTTACTTTGCCTGACAAGGGAGAATTGTGGCTTGTCGCCGGCGGGATCGGTGCCTTTCCGCTTCATGCTCTGGCTGCAGCAGCTAAAAAGCAGGGACTGACTGTCCGCCTGTTTTGGGGCGGAGAGAACCGCTCTCTGTTGGAATGCTCCGGTCTGGCCATGTGGGAAGAGCTGGGGCTGCCTATATATCTCAGTACTCTTGACGGCAGCTGCGGCAAAAAAGGACTGGTAACTGAGCTCTTGCAGGAGTTTCTGCAGGAGTACCGGCAAAGCAGCCCCAGTCCGGCTGCAGCCGGAGAGCCAGTACTACAGGTTGCTGCCTGTGGTCCGCCGGGGATGATGCAGGCTGTGACTGTCCAATGCCTTCAGGCCGGGTGGCCTGTAGAGGTTTCCCTGGAGGAACACATGGCTTGTGGCCTGGGGGCTTGTTTGGGCTGTGTTGTTACTCTACAGGATCAGCAGGGCCAGGTGCGGCGTGCCAAAGTCTGTCAAGATGGTCCGGTTTTTCGGGGAGAGGAGGTCGTTTGGAATGCCTCCTGTTGATTTCAGAACTCCGCTGGCCGGCCTGAATTTACGCAATCCGCTTATCACTTGTTCAGGAACATATGGATTTGGTGAAGAATATCAGGAATATTGTCCGCCTGAAGCTCTGGGAGCAATCACGGTCAAGGGTATTACTCCCGAGCCCCGCCTGGGTAATCCGCTTCCCCGCATAACTGAAACTCCGGGGGGTATGCTCAATGCGGTAGGTCTGGAAAACCCCGGTCTGGAGGAATTCCTGTGCTCTTATCTGCCGCGTCTGCAAAAACTGCCAACAGCAGTGATTATCAATATCTCCGGGTTCGCAGTGGAGGATTATGTCCAGATGGCCCGGGCCTTGCAGAGTGACTGCGGCCTGGCAGCTATTGAGGTAAACATTTCCTGTCCCAATGTCAAACACGGCGGGATGCATTTTGGAACTGATCCGCAAAGTGCCCGAGAGGTTATTGCCGCTGTCAAAAGGGAAACCGATCTGCCGGTTATTGCCAAACTTTCTCCGAATGTTACGGATATTGTGGCGATGGCCCGGGCGGTGGAGTCTGGCGGAGCAGATGCTGTTTCGCTGATCAATACTTTATTGGGTATGAGCATTGATATTGACAAGCGTCGTCCGTTTTTGGCTAATATTTTTGGCGGGCTTTCCGGTCCGGCTATTCGTCCGGTAGCCGTGAGAATGGTCTGGCAAGTTGCCCAGGCTGTGCAGATACCGATTATTGGTATGGGCGGGATAATTGAATGGCAGGATGCCGTGGAATTTATGCTTGCCGGTGCCAGTGCTGTCAGTATCGGCACAGGAAATTTTGTCAATCCAAGGGCTCCACTGACTATTTTGGCCGGGATAGAGCAGTATTGTCGGAAAAATGGCTTGGCGTCAAGCCGGGATTTAGTCGGGCTGGCGCAGAGGTAAATTACTCTTGCTCGTTCGTCTGCACTTCCTTTGCTATTCACTTGACGACTTGGCTGCACACCAAAACCTTTGGGTATCACATTAATGTACGCAGCTTTTATGCCATTCATGGCAAAGCTGCATCAGTCCATCCATGGACTAGTCCGTTGGCGTGCATCACGCCTTAGCGTCTGTGCTCATCAACGCAAATTCCGCTAAATGCTTCACTGAGCAAGAGTGATTTACAGGGTCAAATGGAGAATAAGACAGCGATTATCCTGCAGGAAAAAACAACCAATAATTATGGATAGGGGGTTCGGAAATTTGGCTAAAGAGTTGAATAAAAAGGTTATTGTAGCCCTGGATGTGGAGGGCAAAGATAAGGCTCTGGATCTGGCCCGCAAGCTGCAGGGCAGCGGGTGCTGGCTGAAGGTTGGTCTGGAACTGTACTCTATCGAAGGCCCGGCCATTTTGCGGGAATTAAAAAAATTAGGTTTTCCGATTTTCCTTGATCTTAAACTTCATGATATTCCCAATACAGTGGAACGAGCCATACGGGGACTTGTTTCCTGGGGAGCCGATATCATAAATGTTCACTGCAGCGGCGGCTATGAGATGATGGCCCGAGCAGCGGAGGCAGCGCAAGCTTTGCCGTCTGGTGGACAGAGGACGAAGCTGATTGGGGTTACAGTTTTGACAAGTCTGTCGGAAAAAGTTCTGCAGGACGATCTGGGGGTGGGCCGCAGTCTGGAAGACCAGGTACTTGGTCTGGCCAAGCTTGCCCAACGGGCCGGACTTGACGGGGTAGTAGCTTCGGCCAGGGAAGCTGCGGCTTTGCGGCAGGCTTGTGGCCAGGAATTTCTGCTGGTAACTCCGGGAATTCGTCCAGCCTGGAGTGAACAAAATGACCAGGTGCGAATACTGACTCCGCGGGAGGCTATCGCAGCCGGCAGTTCTTATTTGGTTGTCGGCCGGCCGGTTACTCGGGCTGCTGATCCTCTGGAAGCCTTGAAGCGGCTGTGGGAGGAATAAGCAGCTGAGTCGAAAACAGATAATCACGGAAATAGATTAACGCGGGAAACTGGCAGTGTCTGCCGGAAAAAGTGCAAGGAAGGTTGATTATAATGACCTGTGCTAAAAGCCACGAAATACGATCCCAGAAAAACCAAGAGGGCAACATTATAGATGTTATGGACATATTTAAACAGAGCGGTGCTTTGCTGCAAGGACATTTCCGGCTGACTTCCGGAAAACACAGCGCCCAGTATATGCAATGTGCCCAGGTTCTGCAATACCCCCACCTGGCTGCCCAGCTGGGAGCTGAATTAGCTAAAATCTGGCAGGGGCAGGGAATAGAAACAGTTATTGGACCGGCTATGGGCGGGATTATTGTAGCCCATGAGGTAGCTAAGGCTCTGGGCGTGCGGTCTTTATTTACCGAACGGGAAAACGGCAAAATGAGTTTGCGGCGCGGTTTCAGCTTATCTGCAGGAGAAAAAGTACTGGTTGTTGAAGATGTTATTACAACCGGCGGCTCTGTTCGTGAAGTTTTGGATGTCGTTCGCCAATTGGGCGCTGATCCTGTGGGAGTAGGTGTTTTGGTTGACCGCAGCGGAGGAAAGGAAGGTTTCGGAGTTCCGCTGACAAGTCTGCTGCAATTGAACATTGAAGCTTTTGAACCGGACGAATGCCGCCTATGCCAAGAGAGTATACCCTGCATCAAGCCCGGCAGCAGGGTTGTGGAGTAAATTGAAAACCCAGGGACCAGAGTTAAAATTATTGAAGCCGCTGATCAAGAGGCCAGAGAAAATGCCTTGAGATTAGCGGTTTTTGTATTTAATGCTTAAACTGAAGGACACAAATAATAACAGTTGTCTAAGGAATGCTAAAATCTGTTGCTGCTCAGGAATGTCTGAATAAAAGGATATATTAGACAGCTATGATTATAATGGGGGTGAGCGTATGCCTGTATTTTTCTGGCTGATTTAGCAGAAATAAATATCAATAATAACAGGGGCTGCCCTATTTGAACCAATCAGATTGGTCTAGGGACAGCCCCTGTTTTTTCCCCCTGAATGAACCTGCAGGAGAATTATTTTTATTGATTCAATTGACTGTGGATTCTGATGTAATTGAGTATATCTGTCCGGGAGACGATACCTCTTAAACGTGTCTGTTCCATTACCAGAACTCTGCCGATGCCATTGCTGAAAAGTTTGGTCATAGCCACAGTGACAGTATCGTCGGGAGAAACAATCAGGTTGTCTTGTAAAGGAACAATTATATCCTCCACAGAGGTTTGACTCCAGGCTTCTTTAGGGATGTTCAATACGCTGTTTCTGTCGATAATTCCGATGATCTCGTTATTCTTGCCTACAGGGAAACTGGCAAATCTGTATTTGTAGAAGTAATTGTCTATCAGCTCCTGTACCGACTGGTGAGAATCAACCAACATGATGTTATCACTCATGAATTCGCTGACATGAATCTTATTGAATATATCGGACATAACCATTTGTTCATAACTGGACTGCGAGGCCTGGTTAATAAACCAGCCGATAAATATAAACCAGATTCCGTTAATAATGAGTCCGGTCAGAACCCCCAGGATACCGACAAAAATTAAGAAGTAACCAAATATACTTCCCAGGGAAGAAGCTATTTTAGTAGCGTTCTTTAAATTACCTTTAAAATACCAGATCAGTGCTCTTAGAACCCTGCCGCCATCCAGGGGAAAAGCTGGAACCATATTAAATATGGCCAAGACCAGATTAACATCGGCGACATAATTCAGCAACACTACAGTAACCTCAGATAAAGCGAGAAAAGCTACGATTTTGGCCAGTAGCGTAAACAAGACAAATAAAAAGACACTAGTTGCCGGACCAACAATGGCAATTTTAAGCTCTTTGCCTGGTTCATCGGGTTCTTTTTCAATCTGAGCAAGACCTCCGAAAATAAACAAGGAAATCTTACTGACTGGTATTCCCTGGCTGGCAGAAACAAGCGAATGAGCGAGCTCGTGAAGTAAAACAGAGGCAAAAAGCAACAAAGCGATGATGCTCCCCAGCACCCAGTTTAAAACAGGGTCCCAATCTGGATAATTCTGGGGAAAATAGCTCGTGGCCAGGGTGAAGGTTACGAGAGCAAAGACCACAAACCAACTGATATTGACTTCCAGCTGGATTCCCTTTATTTTTCCTAAAACAAATGAACTTTTCATATCTTCAACTCCTTTTTCCATATTTTTATCACCGCGCAAGCTAAATAAAGTTCATATT
>DATMYJ010000252.1:0-2635 GCA_035561015.1 Desulfitobacteriaceae bacterium
ATATAACAGATTAACATTGTTTCAGAAACATAACCCCACTTTCTGTTTGTTCACTTAATAGTTACAAGAATGAATCCACTTTGGTGGCCGATTCAATCCGGATCGATAATTTTACTGTAGGTTAACCATTCAATAGGAATCCCCAAGATTGGGATGGGAATATGATACTCACCCTTTTCCTTCTCGTCGTAATGTTGCACTCGCGCTCCTGAGGGAAGATCCAGCCAGTGGACAGCGCTTGCTACTCCGTCTGCTAGTTCTGCTGAGCCTTCTGGAGTCTGCAAGTTAAGGTGCTCTTTCCAGAGTTCGATTCGCAGCCAGTGAGCCAAATGGTAGGTCATCACAATATCATCCGAAGTGTCGTAAATTCCAGCGGCGACCTCGCTATCGTGTGACCAACTACGGTGATTAGTGTTGAGAGAACCGATTACTGCAAATTCGTCATCGATGATCCAGATTTTGGAATGGATATAGGTGTGACGGATTTTTCCTTCTTTAAAGGTCTTTTCATTAGAGTCCTGAGGACATAAAACAAAGATGCGAACTCGATCTCCACCTGCTTCTTTGAGCTTTCTAATGAAGTTGTTGCGATGATGTTGGACTAGTGGTAAATCGACGAATTTATAATACGTAAGGACAACCGTAAGGTGTTGTATCCCTCTCTTCAGAGCCTCACATAAAGCTTCTTCCACTTGTGGATTTCCCACAAAATACTGATCTTCAGTGTAAATGAACCGCTTTGCATTGTTGATGGCACAGAGAATGATTTCCCTTGCCGTTAGCTCGCCTCCGGGTGCGAATTTGTAATCACAATCTCCGAAAGTACGACCTATCTGCACAATCTGAGGCCCAGCCAAGGGCGGCATTTCTTTGAGAGTTATTAGTGGGCCTTTGCCTCCCATTGTAATGGGTAGGTTATGCTTTTGACCCTCTACATGATCATTCCAACGTTGAATAAAAAGATATACCAGATCCGCTGCTGCGGGGCCACGAATCCTGCAATGTACATCGTGTATTGGAGAGCCTTTTCCCAGTTCTTGAACGCGATCTGGGTTGAAATCAGTGCCTCCACAGAAGCATATCAATCCCTCCTCTCCCAAAACGCAGAGTACCTTTTGGTGTTGAGAACCAATATTCATGGGAACAAATGGAATGTCTAGCCATGAAAACGGTGGAAAGTCTTCGTTACCACGGCTATCGAGGATCGCAGCACCATTATCCAGCGAGTTGATGTAATCAACCCCATAACTATTTTGGACGGTGAATTGTTGATTCCAGAACATGGCGCGAACCATCACACCTTTATCGTTTGAAGCCTGAGAAAGTAGTAAATTAAGGTTTACCCCTGGTTCATCACTATCAAGTTCGAACTCTGTGTCCATCCACCAATTCAACATATAAATGAAGTGATTAGCTTTTTCACCAGATTCCGATATTCCCGTGGCTGTACGAATTGCTGCGACCATTTCCTTAAAAGTCTCTTTGCCGTCAATCAAATACTTAACTTCGTTACCCTCATAAATAGTGGGCATTTCTTTCTTTACATTTTTGAGACTTTTGGCCATTTTCGGGATCCTTGATTGAAGGTGGCCAGCTGCACGCTTAATTAATGCTAATTTTTGACGCTCCCAATAGATATTAATAAGCTTTCCTTTTCCAGAATCAAATTCTGTCTTAAACCAGGATTTTCTCTCATCCTGGAAAGGGTCACCTGGGACACGTATTGTATTGAGTACACCAGTCCTGACCTGAGCTGTTCGAATAAGTAACGACTCCGGCGGGTCCAATTTATTAGGAGGGGAAAGAGTACTAGCTACCATATACCTCCTCCAACCTTCTTTTTGTCTCTTGGTCTATATTGCCGGTTACTTTAAGAGGTGGATAAGCTGCTTGGAACCGTTGTATGGCTCGCTTGGTTTGCTCGTTATATTGTTCATTAATCTCTTTACTGGCAAAAAAACCCAAGTTGTTCAGACGTGCTTGTGCACCAGCTATCTGGTCACCTGGAGCCATGCTATCTACGATCTGAAGATCGATGCTCCAATTTTCGACTTTAATTTTGTCTGTGTTCTTTTCACTTACATGGAACAGCTTCTTGTTGAGTATTAATTTGCCCGTTTTCGCTCCCAAAGGAATGTCATGTTGAAGTATGCCTTCATTATTGGTTATGCCTTCAAATATTTGTTCATCCACTTCCAGTCGATACTTGGACATCTTTATAGGCTGATCTAGATCGTTAATGAGGCGAATCCTTAAGCTCTTAGTCAAAGGAATTGTTTCAGCCAACATATTTTTGCCACTTCCACTTTTTTTGTTTGAGTTCTAACCAATTTTTCAAAAAATCTGATGTGATGCTATTATATGACTTTCCTTCCACTAGTTCTCTTGATGCCGGGTAATGGTCGTGCCAGATGTAATCTTTATATTTCATCTCCACCATTGATCTATTCAAAGCTTGATTGTCATAGGTCCTGTTATATCCAAAATTAGTATTAAACTCCTGCTCAGAAAGTGAACAATGATCTTTTAAACTTGATTCAGCTTTGGAAAGCATGTCCTTATAAGGAATCATCAACATACCCCACCAAAAAAAAGTAATTAGAGTTGGGAATCGCTAAGTTATAAATGTTTTGTC
>DATMYJ010000253.1:0-5766 GCA_035561015.1 Desulfitobacteriaceae bacterium
CAATATAACCATAACAACCTCCCGATTACTAATAAATATATCATAAAATACCCAGTTCTCAAATAAATGGATAATATTACGGCATCATGACTGGAGCCGACATAAGTGACGGAACAAAACAGTTGAGTATGCATTCACGTAATTGTTGACATGTATAATAAAAGAAGGGTAGAATATCATCATAAATATGAATAATTGCTCATATATTCAAGCAATTAAGTGCTGGAATCAGCCAACCAAGCAAACAAGAGGGAAGGTGGTGTCAGTATGGCTGGAAAAATGCCGGCAATTGATAGATGCGACTGCGATGTAATTCATGAGGACATTGTAGCGAGAGTAAAAGATATAATGCCTAAGGAAGAAGCGCTCTGCGATCTGGCGGAATTGTTTAAAGTATTCGGTGATTCAACAAGAACCAGGATACTTTGGGCATTGGATGAAGCTGAAATGTGCGTCTGTGATATTGCTTACTTATTGAATATGACGCAGTCAGCAATTTCCCATCAATTGAGAGTTCTGAAGCAAGCCAGACTGGTTAAAAACAGAAGAGAAGGGAAAATCGTATTCTACTCCCTTGAGGATGAGCATATAAAGCAAATATTTGAACTCGGTTTATTTCACATATCAGAGGAAAGTTAATTTTGGAGGATTAAGATGCTCAAGCAGGAGTATGGACTGGAAGCAGCAGGCAAAGAAAAACCGGGCAAGAATGATACACAGCAAATAATAAGGCTTAAAGGACTGGGTTGTGCAATTTGTGCTGCAAAAATGGAAACGGAAATTAAAAGTTTAGCAGGAGTCAAGCACGCTTCGGTAGATTTTGTGTCAGGGAAACTTGATTTGGAAACTGAAGACAATGTCAGCCTGCCGGAGTTAAGTGACAAAATAGAAGGTATTGTAAAACGGATAGAGCCGGAGGTTAATGTTGTTTTTGTAAATATTGGTTTTAATGCGCAAAGAAAAGAAAATGACAGCGCTGAAGACGAGCATCATCACAAAAAACAAATAACCAAATTTGTTATAGGCGGAAGCATATTTGCAGTTGGGGTCATTTTTAAATTCTCCAATTGGCTGGAACTTACACTATTTTTAATAAGCTATGTTATTGTGGGCGGCGATGTTGTTTTACGCGCAGTTAAAGGCATAGGCCGAGGCCGGGTGTTTAGCGAGCACTTTCTTATGAGTGTGGCGACAATTGGTGCTTTCTTTGTGGGAGCGTATTCTGAAGGTGCAGCTGTTATGTTATTTTATTTGGTTGGGGAAATGTTCCAGGATATGGCTGTCGACCATTCCCGCAAATCAATTAGTTCCTTAATGGATATCAGACCTGACTATGCCAATCTCAAAGTGGGGGACGAACTGGAAAAGGTAGCCCCTGAAGAGGTAAGTATTGGGGACCTCATCGTTATCAAGCCGGGAGAAAAAGTTCCACTGGATGGCAAAGTCATAGAAGGAAATTCCCTGGTCGATACCTCAGCCCTGACTGGCGAATCCGTCCCCCGTGACTTAGAGCCAGGAAACGAGGCCTTAAGCGGGTTTATCAATAAGAATGGTGTTTTAACTGTGGAAGTTACGAAAGATTTTGGCGAATCGACGGTGTCCAGGATTTTGGATCTCGTGCAGAATGCGAGCAGCAGAAAAGCGCCCACAGAGAATTTCATTACCAAATTTGCCAGATATTATACTCCGTTCGTCGTATTTGGCGCCTTGGCCTTGGCCATTATACCGCCTTTGCTAATTCCAGGGGCTGCCTTCTCGGCCTGGATTTACCGAGCTTTGGTCTTTTTAGTTGTTTCTTGCCCCTGTGCCTTAGTTATATCCATACCGTTGGGATTCTTCGGGGGCATTGGGGGAGCCTCCAAGAGGGGTATCCTGGTAAAAGGCAGCAACTATCTGGAAGCTTTAAACAGTGTCGAAATGGTTGTTTTTGATAAGACCGGCACCTTGACCAAAGGCGTCTTCAAAGTTACAGAAATCAATCCTCAAAATGGTTATACCAGGGAAGAACTGATCGAAAATGCAGCTTACGCAGAAAGTTATTCCAATCACCCCATTGCCCTTTCGATTTTTAGTGCTTTCCAGGGCGCGATAGATAAGAACAGAATTAAAAACCACGAAGAAATTGCCGGACAAGGCATCAGGGTCAAGGTCAATGGCCAAGAGGTCCTTGTCGGCAATACCAGATTAATGGTCAGGGAAAATATTAAATATAATGAAGCTGAGACATCAGGCACTGTAGTCCATGTGGCCATAGATCGGAAATATGCCGGTAACATCGTTATATCTGATGAAGTGAAAGAAGACTCCGCAGAGGCTGTCAAAGCACTAAAAGCACTCGGCGTCAAGAAAACGGTAATGCTGACTGGAGATTTAAAAGCTGTCGGTGACAAAATCGGGCAGCAATTAGGAATAGATGAGGTTTATGCAGAATTACTGCCTGCTGACAAGGTAGACAAACTGGAATTCCTGGAAAGCCAAAAATCCCCTAAAGGAAAAATTGTTTTTGTTGGCGACGGCATCAACGATGCTCCGGTCCTGGCGAGAGCTGATATCGGCATGGCCATGGGAGCCTTGGGTTCAGATGCGGCGATTGAAGCTGCCGATATCGTGATTATGACCGACGAACCAGCTAAGATAGCAACCGCTCTGAAAATTGCCAGGAGAACAAGAAGGATTGTCTTGCAGAATATAGTATTTGCCTTAGGCATTAAGGCCATATTCCTATTCCTGGGGGCCTCGGGAGCAGCGTCTATGTGGGAAGCGGTGTTTGCCGATGTGGGAGTGGCTTTAATTGCTATTTTTAACGCTATGAGGGTAATGAATACGAAAAGCATCTAATGAGATTTGAAGATGTATACTTGGAGTGGACAAAATTATGCGGGAGGCATGTCAATGGGAATAAGGGTTATAGCAATTATTACAGGTGTCTTATTAATGATCGGCGCTGGTCTTCTGGTGGTCAGCGGTGGCATAAATCCAGCGCTCCCAGCGGCCATACCACAGGAGGATCAGGCCGCGGGAAACCCGGTTGAAGAATGGGCTGCAATTGATCCCAAAGCGCAGATCGATTTGAAATTAAAGCCCAACGAGGCCGGGAAAATAATGGTGCTGATGTACCATAACCTCGGAAAGGAAGAAAGTGAATGGGTCAGAACACCGGCCAATTTTCGCAAGGATCTCAGTGTCCTTTATGAAAAAGGATACAGGCCTATCAGCTTAAGGGATTATATTACGGGCCATATCACCACCGAGCCCGGTTATGCGCCGGTTGTGCTAACTTTTGATGATGGCAATTTGAATAATTTTGAGTACCTGGAAAATGGGCTGATCAGTGAAGATTCCGCGGTAGGCATCTTGGTGGATTTTCATGAAAAGCATAAGGATTTCCCGCTGGAAGCAACTTTTTTCCTCACCGGGGAACGACCCTTTAAGCAAGCGGGGCTGGAGAGCCAAAAGCTCAATTTCATCATCGATAAGGGCATGGATATTGGCAACCATACCAAAGACCATCCCATCCTGGATAAGGCCAGCGGGGATGAAATCCAGGCCCAGATCGGGGCCCAGGTCCAATATTTGCAAACAATTATTAAGCGGGATGATTATGTCATAAATACTCTCGCGCTGCCTTTTGGCACCAGGCCCAAGGATCAGGCGCTGACCAGGTATTTAGCAGCCGGCACCTTCCAGGGCGTTCCCTATAACAATATAGCGGTTTTGAATGTGGGCTGGAATCCGGGATACTCGCCCTATGACAAAAGATTTGACCGCTTAAACATACCAAGAATCAGGGCCAGTGAAATGAAAGTTGATAATGTCGGGTTGTATAATTACCTCGATTATTTTGACCGGAATCCGGGCGAGAGGTTTATAAGCGATGGGGTAGAGGGAGTCATAACGGTCCCGGAAGGGAAAAAAGAATTTCTGGCGGATTTCTCTGGCCAGGAAGTATACGCCTATTAACACCAACAAAAATAGAGCAAAGAATATGACGATAGAGGTATATTATGAAAAAGAAATTGTTGCAATTGATTATTATTCTGCTCTTGCTGCCAGCATTAGCAGGCTGTACAGTGCAGGCCAACAAAGCCCTGGATGCCCAAAACGCCGCTGTCATCCTTAATGATGGTCCAAGTGAATCCAAAAATCTGCTGGAGGAAAGAGCAAAACTGGAAAAAGAGCGCCAGGCCCTGTTGGGGGAGTTTTATGTGCCGCTTCCGCCGGTAACTGAAGAGCCCCAAATTAAGACGGTGAAAGCCCGGGGCTTATATATAACCGCAAATGTCGCCGGTTTTGACTTTAATGAAGATAATATCAACTATTATGCCGATTATATCAGCTCAATAAGTGGTCAATCAGGGCAACCGGCGGATACCAGCCGTCTGGCAGAAATCAACAAATTGGAAAAAGCTCTGGCTATTTGTGAGAGCACCGAGGTTAACGCTCTGGTTATCGATATTAAAAATGACGAAGGACTGGTTGCCTGGAAAAGTGATATTGATCTCGTTAACCAGATTAAAGCAAACGGGACCATCCCTTTCCAAAATTATGCCAAGTTAATAGATTACCTCAAAAAAAAGGATATCTATTGTATAGCCCGGGTAGTGGCCTTTAAAGATCCCTTTTTAGCGGAATTGAAGAGTGAACACACTATTCAGCTGAAAACAGGTGGAGTCTACCAGGACCGGGCCGGAGTTAAGTGGGTGAATCCCTTTGATGAATACATATGGAAATATCTTGTAGCCATTTCCCGGGAAGCAGCGCTCCGGGGATTCGATGAGATTCAATTTGACTATGTGCGCTTCCCGGATAACGCTCAATATTACAATCCGATCACGGAATTCCCGGGGCGCAACGGCAGATACAAAGATGAAGGAATAGAGGCGTTTTTAAAGTATGCCGGCCAGGAATTGGAACCTTATCATGTTCAGGTCTCCGCCGATGTGTTTGGGGTGATAACCCGTTCCTGGGACGATAAACCGGAAGACATTGGCCAGACCTGGGGGAAAATTACTGATCAGGTTGACTATATTTGCCCGATGATTTACCCCAGCCACTATGGCCCGGGCATATATGGCTATACAGTGCCGGACCAGTACCCCTATGATGTAGTCCGGCAGGCCTTAATGGAAGCGCTGGAAAGAAATGCAGCTGCCAACAAGCCGGGGGGAATCAGGCCCTGGTACCAAGGCTTTACGGCCCCGTGGATCAGAGGGCATATCGACTATACCGCCACAAGAATTTCCGATCAAATAACAGCGGGCCTGGAACTTGGCATTGAGGAATATATAATTTGGAATGCTGTGAATAATTATGATCCCCTGATGTTTTTCTATCACGATCGTGTCAATACCAGCATCAGAAAAATCGGCGAGGATATCCTGGCCAGAACTCCGGAAACAGCGCTCAGAAGATACCTGGAGGCCGAGAAAAATCAGCGCTATAGTATTCGCTATCTTTTAACCCCGCTTGCTTCCCGGCCGGATGATTATGATGAGTTTGTTGGGGAATTGGAAAAGAGCCCGTTGCTCAAAAACTATGAAATTCTCACTATTGGCAACAACGGGGATGGAACCTATATGGCAACGATCCGAGGAGATTACGCTTCAGATACGGGAACTGCAGGAATAAAAGAAGTGCAGTATAAGATATTTCTGGAGAAGGATGTCTATAAGGTTATGAAAATTTAAGGGGATCACTTTATTATAAACTGAGAATTGCTATTTTTAACGCTATGAGGATTATGAATACGAAAAGCATATGATTTGA
>DATMYJ010000254.1:0-8701 GCA_035561015.1 Desulfitobacteriaceae bacterium
CTACTAGTAGTATTTTACAAAAAATATTGTATCATATAATCGCTGTTTGTATCAATAAAATCACTTCAGCTTTCCACTAAGGAACAGCAATCAAATCCCGGAAATAGGTTTACCAAGAAATTTGAGTTTTTCCACCAGGGGAATATCTGCCGGAGCATAGTCATAGAGCTCCAGTTCCTCATAAGCAGCCCAGACGATTCGGCTGTGTACCTTCAGGGTGAAATCACCCGCAAGCCAGCGGCACCAGAAGGCCAGCAGTTTAATGGCTCCGTTCTCATAAACATATACACTTTCAGCGAAAAAATCCAAAACCTCAATTTCAACATCAAATTCTTCCTGTATCTCCCTCTTCAGGCATTCCTGCGGGGTCTCTCCCGCTTCGATTTTACCGCCAGGGAACTCCCATTTGCCAGCCAGTTTATCAGCAGGCGGTCTTTGGGCAATCAATACCCTGCCCTCCCTGAGAATAATGGAGGCTGTCACTTCCCTCATAACACTTCACCTCTTATCCGTACCAAAATAAATTATTCCTGGCTGCTATTGTCATTTTTCCATGGCTATAAATTTAAACCTTTGCATCACGGGTTCTGTCACTGTAGATAATTTCCTTCTTATTGCCAGAAATCCTGCCGGCCGGCTTCTTCTTCCGCCAAATTCCTGCAACTCCTGTTTGCTTTCACCACAGAGAAATTGTCCAGGTATGGCATAGAATAGCATTATGGTATAAAATTATTGAGACAAGCAGATAACAGGCGGTGATCCGGTGCTAAAAATTAATATCCTTGCTGACAACCGCACGGCCAGGAGCGACATGCTGGCGGAACACGGGCTTTCTGTCCTGGTGGAATCCGACGGTTTCAGGGTTTTATTCGATACGGGACAAAAAGCTATTTTTGCCGCAAACGCCCGGACGGCTAAGATCGACCTCGCCACTGTTGATGCCCTTATTATCAGCCATGGGCATTACGACCATGCCGGAGGAGTTCCCGAGTTCTGCCGTATAAATAAGAAAGCCCCCCTTTACATACACCCGGATGCCTTTGGCGAAAAATATATAGCCCACCACGGCAGGCCTGCGAGTGCCTGTATTGGGATCCCCTGGAGCTTAGGAAATAAGAATTCCTATCTTGACAGGATGGTATTTGTCAGAGAGCCGCTGGAAATTCATAAAAATATTTTGCTTTCAGGAGAAGTGAGCAGAGACAGCATCAAGAAAAAAATATCCACCGGTCTGATTAAAAAAACCGCTGCCGGTACCTATGAGAAAGATGCTGTCCTGGACGAGCAGTTCCTGCTGATTCAGGGGAAAAAAGGAATTTATCTCATTGTTGCCTGCAGTCACCAAGGCATTCTGAATTGCTTGGCTTATGCCCGCCAATTATCCTGCGGTGCGAAAATATACGGTCTTATCGGCGGATTACATCTGGAGAGGTACAGCAAGGAACAGATGCAACAGCTTGTAATTGATTTCAAAGCAGCCGGAATCGAGATGGTCATTCCCCTGCATTGCACCAAGAGCCAGGCCTGTCATCTGCTGCAAGACTATTTTGGTGACAATTGCCTGCTGCTTAATTCCGGAGACGAGCTGATCCTGGAAAACTGAACTGATCAAATCGGGTAAGAGGCCACACATTATTTGTGTAGCCAACCTCCAACACCACCGTGCGAACCGTTCGGTACACGGCGGATCCCTAGTTTACGCTGTGACTTTCCGATAATACTCAGAAAAATTGGATATTCTCCAGTAGTTCTTTCTTGTATTGTCATATTCCCAAGCTTTTTGTTCTCTGATTCCGAGCGATTTAAACATTTTAAACCTTGTCCTCACTCGTTTCCACTGCTTCCAGCAGATCATGCGAATGCGCCTTGGCGTACTCAATTATCCGAAGACTGCGGTTGGCCTCCCGGGTTCCTTACTGTCTCCATTTTCGTCATGCCGTGCTCTCAGACCCCGCCGAGATCTCCGATTTCCTCGCCATTAACGGAAATCTACTGTAGCCTTCCAGATTTTCGACCCTGTCGGCCTTAGGTTATAGAAACGAGGCTCTATCGCTTCACTTACGTTACGACCTGTACGTCGCTTTCCCTATACTTAACACGTATCGTTACCTTTATGGATCCAAGGTTCGATTTCGGGTAGGGCGGCTTTCTCTTTTCTCGAACAGGAATTTCACCTGCTGAAAACAGCCGGCTTAGCCCAGCGCTCCGACAAACCCTTGCTGCTTACCCTCTGCCTTTTGTCGTAAGCCTTCATAATAGTTTTTGGCGGTTCTGGATTTCGTCTTGTATCGGAGACTTATCCGACAATAACAGCCTCAAATTAGGTTTTTGTACCTCAAGCCGTGTTTTTGCCTCCGGCTTCCTTCTGATCCCGCCTCGCGACGGATACCCTTGCCTTTGGCTATGATAGGCGCTTGCCAGCCCCCGTTCCGGACTCTAACCGTATAGACAACGCCCATGATGCATGGCGCACCACAAAAAATACACTCGGCTATTTGCCGAGTGTATTTTGCCTTTACCAGTATTCGGGTCTTGTATTTTCTTGCTTTTATTCTCAAACCTTGTGATCGATTCCTTTCAATCCTGCCATTATTTTCTTAACATAAGCCTGTGTCTCAGCATAAGGGGGAATTCCATCGTACTTGTCCACAGCCCCAGGACCGGCGTTATATGCGGCTAAGGCCAAGGAAATGTTACCCTGATATCGGTTAAGTAAATCCTTCAGAAAATGAGTCCCGCCTTCAAGATTTTGTATACTGTCAAAGGAATTCTGGACACCATAAGCTGTAGCCGTACCTGGCATTAATTGCATCAGACCCTTTGCCCCCACTGAAGATACGGCCAAAGGATTGAAATCAGATTCAGTCTTAACCACTTCTTTAATCAGATTGGGATCCACCCCGTATTTCTGGCCTATGGCCCTGATAATCTCTTCCAGGGATTGTTTTTCGCCGGAACTGGAAAAGTTTTTTTCTTTGGCCGTAACTTCGGCCGTAACATTGTTTTGATTTTCCGGTGCTGAATCAGCCGGTTGCTCAGTCTCTATCCGGCTGTCTGCCTGCAGGTTTGCCTGCAAGATATTGCTGAAAAATTGGGCTTCAAAAATATTATTTTGCTCTTCCCCGTTTGAATTTCTGGTCTGCCAAGCTGAACCGGCTTGTTGAAGCTGCATCAATAACAATAATTCAGCGATATTCACTCCTTTTCCTCCTTATATCACTTTACCGGGTCTATAATTTGCCAACCTCATTAACCGCCTTTTCCAAGATAGTATCCTGAGTTTGAATAACTTTTTGATTAGCTTCATAAGCACGCATAACAGTAATCATCCTCACCATTTGCGCTCCGGCATCAACATTAGAGGTTTCAAAAGCTCCTTGTTGCACATTTATTGTTGTTGCTTTTGCAGCTTGACTTGCCGAATATAAGGACTGGCCTTCCCTTTCTAAGGCTGTTTCAGGGATTTCCATGATGCGCAAACGATCGATTACTTTGCCAACGTCTCTTACCGTCCCGTCAGAATCAACCACAAATTGCTGACTAAGAGGATTATCGGCCCCAATCAGACCATTTTCCCCTAAGACTGCATGGCCATCGCCAGTTTGGAGTACCCCGGAGCTGTTCAGCTGAAATTGGCCGTTGCGGGTAAAGCGTACACCCTCATTTGTCTGGACAACAAAAAAGCCGGGAGTATTCAAAGCCAGATCGGTAGCTTTACTGGTATTTTGCAAAGTACCCTGAATATTTATCCTGGAAGTACGATTAACAACTACCCCGCTGCCTATCGCACCCAAAGGAGTAACCTTGGCATTTTCCCCTTCTGAGTCACCGATACGTTCCATTAGTTCGGTTGGGAAGACAGAAGCACTCCCGTATTCTGTCTTATAGCCGGGAGTATTAATATTAGCAATATTGTCCCCAATAATTTCACTCTGGGCCTGGGCAGCCAACATCCCGGAACCCGAGGTATACAACCCACGTATCACTTGATTTCCTCCCCATTACAACACTCATATAAGAACAATTCTAGGGTTTTTCCTGGATTACCATTCGCAGCAAATTAAGCTGAGACGAAATCGTTCTGGTTGCAGCGTTATAATAGATGCCATTCTCCGCAACATTAGCCATTTCCCGATCAATATCTACATTGTTACCATCATTGCGAATTGATGTGGCATTATCTGTTTTAACACCCTGTTCTCCCCCGTTATTTATACCTGACAAATGTTGAGGCGCTGTCGTTTGCAAAGGTAATTTCTCCGCCTCATTTTCCAGCTCCGCTCCCAGAACAGCTTGAAAATCGACATCTGAGCGTTTAAACTCCGGGGTATCTACATTGGCCACATTATCGGCCAAAACTTTTTGTCTGAGGCTGGAAGCATCGAGTCCCTTTTCCAAAACAGATAAAACCGGCCCTTCTAACCATGAAGCCATTACCCTACCTCCTTAGCGAATTAGCCTGTTCCCACATTTGGTCTCCGTCCTGAATCATGCGGGAATTCATCTGATAAGCTCGTTGAATCTGAATCAAGTCAGTCATGGCAACAGCCATATCTACATTAGATTGTTCCAGGGATGATGAACATATTTCTCCCATACCTTGACCAGGCAGACCGATCTCGGCCTTACCTGAGCTGGCTGAAAGTACAGCTAGATTATCCCCGATTCTGTTCAAACCCTCCTGATCAGTAAATTCAGCCAGAGTAACCTGACCGAATACCTGAGGTTTTCCCTCGATAAAACCAGATATAGCTCCATCCTTACTTATCGAGACGGCACTGGCTTGCTGCGGAACCACAATCATTGCCGGCACTAATAAGCCTTTGCCATCTCTTAACCGACCGGAACTGTCCATAGTATATGGTCCTGTCGGTACATACGGTGTCTGACCGTCAAAACCAGTGGAGCCAACACTGCCAAAAGTTCTCTGTTCGCCCATTATTGTACCTGTTATTTTCCCTGAGGAATCCACAGTAATATTCGCAGTCTCTAGGGGAATTCTTACCGCCAGGAGATTGCCTTGTTCATCAACAAGTTGACCGTGAGCATTTGGTTTGAATGAACCTGCTCTGGTATAGGCTGTTTCTCCATCAGACAAGCTCACTTGGAATAGCCCAGGCCCCTGAATACTCATGTCCCAGACATTATCAGTTGTGCAGATTGCACCCTGCCTGAAATCCTGGCCTACCCCGTTTACCAGGACTCCTGACCCGACACTGAATCCCTCCCGGACTAAGGCGCCATTAGGCAAAGCAGCATTTTCTGTACGCACCGCGGCAGCTAAAGTTTCCGCAAAATCCAAGCGGCCGGCTTTAAAACCCGGGGTAGCGACATTAGCCAGATTGTCTGCTGTGATATCCATGGCAAGTTGTTGAGCACGAATACCTGAGGCACCAGTGGTAATTAAGCGCATAACTTTTCCTCCAAAACAATTATGAACCTGACCTGAGAAAAGGATCTAATACTGTAATTATTATCATCATATTAGCGCTTTAAGTCAATAAGTTCCTGCAGAAGAGTATCGGATACAGTAATTACGCGGGAATTTGCCTGGAAACCACGTTGAGTAACAATCATATCCGTAAATTCGGTAGATAAATCAACATTGGACATTTCTATGGCTCCCGGGATAATCGAAGCACGGCCATCCTGTCCGGCACTGCCGACAGAAGCAACACCTGAGTTGTTTGTTGAGGTATAATAATTGCCGCCGACGTGGTTTAGGCCGGCATCATTGGCAAATCTGGCCACAGCAATCTGGGCAATCTTATGACTAACAGATGTTGTACCGTCACTATAGACTCCTGTTATAACCCCGCTTTGGTCTATACTATAACCAGAAAGCGTATGCGGCTGGTTGTTGAAGTCGTACCCAACCGTAGCGGCTGCATCTGGCGGAGTGCCCAAGGTAAGCTTATATCCTCCGTTCGAATTGTCAATCCAATATTCTGTCGCCCCTAAAGACGAGGAACCGGTTCCCAGGGTATAGGCTGTACCATTTACATAAACTGCGGCTCCCGGAGCCGGCGGATGATCAACCTGAAAAGTAGTGGCAGTTCCATCTGCTCCTGTTAAAACCGCAGCCGGAACATAATCTACTGCTACGGCATTTGCTTGGGCTGCACTTAGGGTTATTGTTCCTGTGGCTGGATCAAAGCTGAATTCTCCCGCTCCAGGAGTCTGACCAACAGGTACCTGAGTCAGGCCTGAAATTTTCACATCTCCTGCGCCAATCAGATTACTATCAACAACCGATGTATTGGCAGAGAAATCTTCCGAGGCAGTTGTCGGGGTAAGCGGCAATTTGCCGTCGGCAAGCAGCGGGTCACCTAAGGAAAATCTTATGTCACCTGTTCCCGCCCAAACCGGAGATGTGGAATCATCTGCCGGCCAGATATAGCCCTGAACCTTAGCCCCGCTACCTGGATCGATCAGATTGCCATCCATATCAAAACCGAACCCGCCTGCCCGGGAATAGACCGTTTGGCCGTTATTATTCAGCACGAAGAACCCTGATCCTTGTAAAGTCAGGTCTGTATCCTTGCCTGTTGTCTGGACACTTCCCTGAGTCATCATTTTATCAACAGAACCGATTACAGATCCCAAACCGATCTGGATAGCATTAGTACCGCCCTGGGTCGCTGTCGGACCTGAGGCACCTTTCATGGTCTGGCTGAGCATTGTGGAAAAATTGACTCTGCTGCGCTTAAAACCTGTTGTATTGACATTAGCTATGTTATCGCCGATAACATCCATTTTCACTTGGTGGTTTTTCAA
Source organism: Desulfitobacteriaceae bacterium (assembly GCA_035561015.1). Classification (GTDB taxonomy): domain Bacteria; phylum Bacillota; class Desulfitobacteriia; order Desulfitobacteriales; family Desulfitobacteriaceae; genus UBA2264. Next base: position 6,778 of record DATMYJ010000254.1, read on the forward strand.
GCCGGAAATCGCTGAATATAATGAACGCATCATAAAGATATACCTCCCTGTGATTTTTATAATTATTCCGAAACGAGAACATTTCCTTCGGTTTTTTGTTCTGCTGTTGTCTCTGAAACACCGGAAATATCAGTCACATCAATCAGGTCCAGATTTTTCTTCCCAACCTGAAGCAAGATGTTGCCGTTTGACATTTTGACGCTGTTAACAAGCCCCTGGATATTATCACCATTTTCATCTTGCCCAACCACCATTTTTCCGATAAGCGAGGCACCCTGAGTCAAAAGCGATTGATGTGTCAGGAAAGTCAGATTGGTATTGAGTTCGTTCATCGCAGAAGCAACATTATTCATTTGTTCCAGAGAACTGAACTGGGCCATTTCGGCAATAAAATCTTTATTATCTGTGGGTTCCAAAGGATTTTGATTTTTTAATTCTGTAACCAGTAATTTGAGGAAATCATCTTTGCCCAAGGCTTTATTCACAGCGGCAGATACTGCCTTACTGCTGTTATTGTTAATTGCTGACACAGCAGAAGTTGTTCCGATAGCAGTCATAATCACTTATCCTCCATTTATGTTTCAGGCTGTTAAATTAATCTGATATACCCCTGATGATTTACTTACTCCATAGGCTACTGCCTCAGGCAGACTTTCTTGCTCTTCTGCCTCAGACATTGCCTGAAGCGGTAATTTTACCTCATCTTTTGGCTTTTTTTCCTTGTGTTGCTCTCCCAGTCCCATTTGCATCATCCCGCAAGAAATCCCGCTTTCTTGCAAGGATTCTCGCAATTGCCCAAGATTCTGTTGCAGCAAATCGAGAGTTATGACTTCCGAAGCCTGACATTGAATATGAACCTGTCCGCTCTCCCAACGCAAATTCAGCTTAATCTTTCCCAGATTTTCAGGATAAAGCTGAATTTCAAAACCCCTGATTTCCTGATGTGGAACAACAACATGCCGATGTATTCCAGCAGCAATTTGTTCCCACAATGAAACTTTTACCGCCCCGGCTGCTGAAGGAAAATTGTCTGTTTTATCCTGCGCCACAACTGAACCTGAACCAGATCTGTTGAGAGTATTATCGATTAGTAATATCTCGCTGTTTTCAACAATTTCGTCTTTGTGAGCGGCAGAGAATAAATTATTATCCTTCCCGCTTTCCTTTTTACCGGAACTATTCTTGTCACCCTCAGGTTCTGCCGGAAATCCCCGGATATTCTGAGCAGGTTCCTGAACAATATCATTATTACTGCCGGAAACTGCAATCTGAGCAGGTTGAGCAGCAGTATCTGCTTTTCCCGATAAACTGTCAGCCTGAAAAAAAGCAGGCCTCAAGCTGATTCCCGATTTAGCCGCAGCCGGCGGCAAGGCCTGCATTTCTCCGGAAAGCTTCTCTAACAAATTAGCAATAATTGTCTTATATTCAGCTGCATCCGCTGCAGCGACGTTGCTATTTTTTGCAGACTTCAGCAACACTGCCCCTGTCTGCCCTGAATTCAGTTCTGTTTTCCAAGGTCCAAATTTAAGCAGATCTATTTCAGCTAAGCGCTGCGCTAATCCGTTCCACGGACTGGCTGGCACTCCGGAATTATCCACCCTGCCTGCCGGAAAAAAGTTCTGGAATGATGGTTCCATCTGAGATGATTTCAGCATACCAGCGAAAAGTTTTTGCAGCCTGGCGTATTTATTTGCACCTTCGCTTTTTTCCTCTCCGGAATCCTGTCCTTGCAAACCATCCAGGGTAAATAGCCACTGCTGAAAAATTTCAGCAAACTCTGCAGATAAATCATTTTCTGCCGAATCCTTTTCCTGGCCTGAAGAACTCCCATCTGACCCGGTGATACCTTTGCCTCGCGGGGCCGATAGGACATCCAAACCTGTCATTAAATCACCTGCTTCTCTGATTGTACTCCCATTAATAT
>DATMYJ010000255.1:0-10266 GCA_035561015.1 Desulfitobacteriaceae bacterium
CAATAATCAAAGTGATTTGGAGAAAGCAACGATTCCACTGGCTTCCCTGGGGCCCACAATAACCTTCCAACCGGTTAGTTCCTGCAATTTTCCGGAAATAACAGCTACATAGCCTGGGATAATGACATTTCTGTGGCTCACTTTATCGGCAATACCGCAAGCTGCCATAACTTCAGCGATTTTCTCGGGTTCGAATTTTCCGGCAGCATAAGCAGTCAGCACCGAGGTTCCCTCAGTATCAACAGGTAAAATGTAACTGGGTATCCTGCTGGCTTCTACCTCGCCTTCAACACTAAAATAGGTAAGGGAAAAGTTTGTTGTGATGTAGAAAGGTGAATTCTCATTGACATCTCCAATGGAATGCAGGACAGGTTCAACCTGAATAGGTTTTTGCGGGTCTGTATAAAGGTTTTGTCTCAGGGTCATTAGGGGCAGGAGGTGCGCCTTGACTGCAGTTATTAAAACAACAATACTGGCATATTTAGCCACATAAACCGAAGCCTCAACGATTTCATCCAGAGGTTCTGTTTTGGTCGTAAAAGCTATTACCGGATAGCCAAAAGGACGATATTTTTTCTTGATAGCCAGGCGGCGGAATTGGGTCAGATTAGCCAAGATCTGACCAGAAGTACCTGTTCCGGCATCCAAAACAAATTCCTTATATCCTAAAGCCTGGGCTTTTTCCACTAAATCACTCAGGGCATCCAGACTGTCAGCTCTTAAAATAAGCGGCACAGCCTGTTCTTTAGCAAAATTGACCATCGCCTCATAGTTGCTAGTGGTCGCTGTTCCGATCAGAGGCTTACGGGCTGCCAGGGAGGGAACCGCAGCCTGCAAAGCCCCGATATCATTACTTATTAATAGCAGGGATTTTTCTGTTGCCTCAGCTACTGCTGCTGTAACCTGAGCGAATCGCTGCGCATCTCCCGACTCCTGAATAACAGCAATGCCTTCCAGAGAATAATGCAAACCAACCCTGTCAAATTCCAGTTCGTTTATCTCCTGAACCTTGGCAGCAATCGCTTCATCGCTGGCAGCATCGGAAATCTGAACAATCAGCGTTGTTGGATGATAGAAGGTCTTATCATGACGAAAAAGAACTGTCTCATCACCGATAATAGAACTGTTGCCAAATGTGATCTTCTTAATAGGAGGTTCTGAGGCTGAAGCCAGATTTTCCCGGGCAGCCTCGGTAACGTAAGGGCAACTGTCCAGCACTCCTTTCCCAGTAGCTAAAGCCATTGCAAAAGCCAGACAAGTCGGCGTACCGCACTCGCCGCAATTTTTTTTGGGGAGCTGCTTATATATTTCCAAACCCGATAAGGCCATACTTTAACCCCTTTCTGCTTAAGATTATTATATATTTAAAACAGTGGTTCCAGATCAAAACAAGGATGACCGCTTTCTTCCAGGAAAGGCAGGATTTCTTCAATGGCTGTGCCCACAGTCTCATCGGCGATTTTATCAATAAAGTCTTCCCCCAGCCCCTCCTGAACAGAACGCTGGACAAAATCATCATGGAGAAAATCCTTCAGTTCTTTGGGCATCCAAACGATCCGGGCGATCCCGCCATCAGCTGGGATAAACTTCTTACTGACAATATACGACCGCCCGATACCCATAAAGCCCGGAGTTTGTAGACCGCCGCCGCATGTGCCGGCCAGAGTGGAAAAAGTCATACCGCTGGGAGTCATGCCGCCGTGCTCCCGGGTCGTGATCATCAGGCCATTGACTTCCGGAACTACAGCCATAATTGCTTCAAAACAGCCGCAAGAGGTCATTGGTTTATCCATAAGTGTATAAAGGTTGACCTCCTCTAAAGTGTTATTGGAAGCCGTCCGCAGGTAATCGTTACAGCTTTGCCACATTCCTCTGATATCGTCAAGAGCCAGTCCTTTGGGAATAGGCTGGTTAGGTCCGGTTGGTGTTATTTCGTAAGCAGCTTTGGCATCCAACCAGCTGACAGCACCGCAAAGCCCTACGCGTTCCGGGGTAACGATACAGACATGATTGGGAGCAAAAGATTGACACAGCAAACAGGAATAAAAATCTTCAACCGATTCGTCAGTCAGAGTTCTCATCCTGTCATCCCGGGCCCGATAACGTTCCCGGGCAGCAGCCATATTTTTCTCCACCTCAGCTTGCTCGGTATAGATTGTAACCTGAACTCTATCCACGATTGCCGGAAACTCTTGTTTGAATTTAGCCAGGAGAAGTTCGCCGAGATGTCGGAGCAGGAGACCTTTAGCCCGGGCGTCTTTGGAAATCCGCACCCACATATAATCACGCTGGGCCACATGCCAGATACCTTCCCCGTAGTTAGCAAAATAATGGATCCGGCGTTCCAACACTCCTTCAAAATCCTTCTGCATCTTACGGCCAAAAATATCAATCATAATACCTAATGGCAGGCGGGTGCCTTCCGGGACACTATCGATTTCCGGGCCAATGACTTCCACCTTACCATCTTCTACTTCTTCAGCACTGACCATCCGGACAAGTTCAAAGCCGGTTGTTTTTCCGCCGCCGAACTCGACATAGGTATCTCCTTTGCGGATCGTTTCCCCTTCAAAGGCCGGGCCGAAGTTAACAGGGATAGGTATTTCAATATCCGTAAGTTTGATTCCCCGTATTTCCAGGGCTAAAGGAACAATTTTCTCGTAATCCGGTTCGGATATATACCAATCAGGAATGGTCATATCCTCGCCCAGCTTCTGGTCAGTTAAAACCGGGAAACCCATAAAAATCGCGCCCATACTGGCAGCTAACTTAACATCATCCAGTTCGCCCAGACTGAGCACAAAAGCCCGTACCCGGCGGCGTTGATAGTCGCGGTGTTCTTCCCGCAGGCCTGGGGGAATACCGCCAAAAGCCAAACCGGCCCGGAAAGCGTAATTAACCGCATGAATTATTTGGGTAAAGTTTCCCAGCGGAAAGGTAATATAATCCAAACCAATCTTGACGTTTTCTTCCAGCAGTTGTTCAATGATTTCATCACAAAGAAAAATCATGAACCCTTTGCCCATCAGGTTATCCACGATCTTTTTAGCCGCCTGCGAGTCAGCAGCCCGGCCCATAATAACGGCCACTCCCGGAATTGTCCAGTCAACCATCTTGATACCATGCTTGCGCAGGACCGGATCGCCCAGGAAACCTGTCCAGGGCTCAACCTTTGGTTCATCACCTTCCAGATAATGGAGAACTTCTATGATTTCAGCCGCATACAAGACAGCTTCACCCCAAAGACGGGCATTGCTAAAATTGCGTTCGGAGTGCAGCTGATTGCGCATGCGGTTCAGGATGGGGACAAGCTCACCCAAAGTAGTCACAGCTTCCCCTGAAAGACAGGTTATCACCGGAAGGTGGTAGGCAGTATCAGGATAGGCTATTTCCTGTTTTGCTCCATAAGTTTTAAGGGCTTTATTCATCAGAATTTCGGCATAGGTCAGAGCGATTACTGCTCCGTCATAAGCTCTGCGAAAAATTCTTGTTCCCTGTCTAGCCGGATCTGTTATGGCATTTTCATATATTTCTTCCATAGACATTTGCCTTTCCTCCCTTCCTTACCATCCCTGAGCGAGAGACGTATTAAATTTTTCAGCTGTTTTTTGATGAACAGCAAGCTTCCAGGTCCGATATTCCAAGGCATCTAATAATTTTCTGGCCCCAATTAAAGGATCCATTTCAAAAATAAAACTTCCGCCGTAGACATCATGGGCGATTTGGGTTGCGATGCCGTAAACCAAATCACTGCCTTCCAGCGGTGGCATGCTCCCGACATGAGTCGGCACCCCCATCGTAACAGCCCAGGTCCCAATGGCTATAGCTTTCTCATGCATGGCCTCCGGAGCCGAAGCCACAAAGGGCACCTTGGGAGTGTCAACTTCTAATTCCTCAGCCATCGCTGTCAGCAAATCCATGCCCCGGCTGTTATCGACACAGGCTCCGATATGGAAGACAAGCGGCAAGCCCGTGGTTAATTGGGGATTAGCCTCTTCCAGGGTCTTCAGGAAGCTTTTTAAGCCTTCTCCGGCATAGGCATCAACAGCAGCTGGTGACATTAAGCCCAATTTCGCGTAAGCGCCTGCGGAACAGCCGGTAGCCACCACAAAAACATCGTTTTTAACAAGTTCCTTAAGAACCGCAACATGAGATTCGTCTTGCGGCCTTTTCAGGTTATTGCAGCCGGCCATTTGGGCAACACCTTTGATTTGACCGCTTAAAATGGCATTGGTCAAAACAGAAATCGGCTTTTCCGGGTTAATTTTGGCAAAGATTTCAGTCAAGGCTTCGATACTGAAACCAGCTACCAATTTGTGGCGTTCGTCAGGAATAGATATCTTCTGTGGATCCCGGTTTTTATAAGAATCAATTGCTATTTTAACCAATTTCCGGGCATCGTCCAGAGCAGTCTCGGCATTAAAAGCCAAATACTGCGCCCCGGGTATCTTCATGATGCTTTCTGTGGTTATGACCTTGGTATGGAAACATTCGGCAACTTGCTGAACAGCTGGGTAAATACATTGGATATCCACAATCATGGCATCTAAAGCCCCGGTCATGATAGCCATCTCCTGCGAGGCTGAAGATGTCGCCAGATAGATACCTTCCCTCATCAGGAGTTCATTGCCGGTACAACATATACCGACTACGTTTACTCCTTCTGCCCCAGCTTTTTGGGCTTCTGCGCTCATATTACGGGCAGCGTCCACCACCATTTCACTGAGAACAGGGTTATGGCCATGCACGGCAATATTCACCATTTTAGGATTGATAACCCCTAAATTTGCTTCTGATACTACGGGTTCAGGTATCCCGAAAAGGACATCACTCAGGGTGGTTCCGATATATTCCCCGGCAAGGTCAGCAAGTGAGGCCTTAAGACCGCCGAAAATGATATTGACCGGATCGCTGTCCACACCCATAGCTGTTTGGGCCAGAAGTTCAGTTACTGTCCCATCAATAGCTCGGGGCATAATGTTGGTATGCTGGAATTTCTTACGCCGGCCTTCAGAAATGAAGCTATCCAGGAAAGCTAAAGGGCGGTCCTGGTAACGTCCGAAATCCTGGTAAGCAAGTTCCACGACCTCGCGGAGAATATCGGGATCACTGCGATCAAGAGTTGCGATCTTAAGTCTTGCTGCTAGTTTATGAAGTTTTTTTGAAGATTTGATCATATAGTCCGGGGCTCTTCCTTCAGCTAATTCATAAGCTGTATGCAAGATATGACGGGCATGTTCAGAATGAGAAGCCGTTCCCCCGGCAATCAAACGGACCAGATTTCTGGCTACGATGGTGTAGGCCGTCGCTCCGCAAATCCCTTTGCTGGCAGGTCCGTCATCTGCTTTTACCCGGCAAGGACCGGCAATGCAGATCCGGCAGCAAACCCCTTTGTAGCCGAACTGGCATTGCGGCTGTTGCGCCACAAAACGATCAAATACAGTTTCAATATTATTTTCCTGAGCCTTAGTGATCATTTCCAAGGCCCCGGGATCGATAGTGCGAAGAGGGTTTTTGGGCTCCAGCACCCGCGGGGCAGCAGATGGTCGGGCCTGATGTGTTAAATCTCTGTATCTGGGCATTTTGCTGACCTCCCCTATATTAATTAAGAATCTCCCGGCATGCTGTCCTGCCGCGATTCCTTCTATTTTCTTTCTGGTCTGACTATACAGCGATAAATATCATCTAATTGTGTCTTAAGCGAAGAGGTGGTTAATTCTTTATAAGCGTCAGTGATGGACATTTCCGCTAATTCCTCACTGTAAGAAATAACACCCATCAGTTCTTCCGGCGAAAAGTTTTCCCGGAGAAAACTTTCTTCTTTTGAATTACGAACTTTATTGCCAACTACAACAATCTTCGGGATCCCCAGCTCTAAACCCAGTTTGCGGATAACCTCGGCAGTATGAACACTAACTTTACTGGGTTCTGTAACTATGATCAGGACATCTACTCCCCGGGCCGTCCCTCTGGTAAGTTGTTCAATGCCGGCGCCTTGATCGATAATGACAGTATCTTCTTTGTCAAGGATCAAGGAATTCAGCAAAGCATGCAGAAAGCTGTTTTCTTTACAATAACACGAAGTGCCGCCGCTCTTAATATTACCCATGCGTAAAAGACGAATATTACCGAATATCAGGGAGTAATCATCGAGCACATCATCAACCTTTGGATTCAGGGAATAATAGGCCCCGCTTCCTCCCATTCTCTCTTCAATTAGTTCCTTCATATCAACAATGGCCTTTAGATTGCTGAGCTCACTTTCCGGAATCCCCAAGATAGCCCCCAGGCTAACATCGGGATCAGCATCAACTGCCAGGACTGTAAGTCCTTGTCCGGCCAGCCAGTGTGCCAGATTTGCAGCAAAAGTTGTTTTGCCGACGCCCCCCTTGCCGGAGATTGCGATTTTCATGAAGATTCTCTCCCTTTTTAACATAGTACCATCTATTTTATCATATTTCCTGCTCATTTCGTAAATATCGGCAGAAGTGTCGACAACTGGTTTATCCTCAATGCCCTGAGGCCAAATATTTATTTTTATGAGGCAGAATGGATGTATTGTTATTCAATAGAAAATGTCTTTTTTCTGCTCAAATCAGAACAATCCAGATATAATCCCTGCAGAATCTACGTCTATAGCTTCAGCGGAAGGCACCTTTGGCAGACCAGGCATGGTCATTATATCTCCAGTCAAAACCACTACAAAGCCTGCACCTGCAGAAACCTTTACATTCCTGACGGCTACCCGGAAATTCTTGGGCCAGCCAAGCTTTTTAGGATCATCGGAGAACGAATATTGAGTTTTAGCCATGCATATAGGAAGATTTTTGAAGCCCATATCTTCTATTCTGGCTATCTCTTTCAGAGCTGCCGGTGAAAAATCAACACCGTCTCCACCATATATCTTCTCTACCACTACATCGACCTTTTCCTTTAAAGATAAATCATCACTGTACATAAATTCAAAATTGTTTTTACCCTCATCAATCAAGCGTAAAACTTCTTTCGCCAGTGTTTTCCCGCCTTCCCCACCTTTAGCCCAAACCTCGGAGAGCGTGACATTAGCTCCATATTGCTTACATTTTTCTTCAATCAACCTCAGCTCAGCTTCCGTATCCGTTGGGAACCTATTGATGGCAACAACTACCGGAAGGCCAAATTTTTCTGTAATATTTTCAAGATGCTTAAGAAGGTTGGGAATACCTTTCTTGAGTATATCCAAATTTTCCGTTGAGAGCTCAGTCTTTTGTGCGCCCCCATGATGTTTTAGGGCCCTTACTGTTGCAACGATGACGACTGCAGACGGCTTTAAACCTCCAATGCGACACTTTATATCCAGAAATTTCTCTGCGCCCAGGTCCGCTCCAAAGCCGGCTTCCGTCACTACATAGTCACCAAGCTTAAGTGCCATTTTTGTGGCCATTAAACTGTTACACCCATGCGCAATATTGGCAAAAGGTCCGCCATGAATAAAAGCCGGTGTTTGTTCCAGGGTTTGTACCAGATTGGGTTTTAAGGCATCTTTAAGCAGAGCTGCCATAGCTCCTTCTGCCTTTAATTGACCTGCAGTCACCGGTTTGTCATCTTTTGTATATCCTATAATAATGTTTCTCAGGTTTTCTTTCAGGTGATCCAGGTTTTTGGATAAACAGAGAATAGCCATTACTTCAGAGGCCACTGTGATGTCAAAGCCGTCCTCACGTGTATCTCCGTTGGTTTTACCATTTAAACCACTTACAATAAACCTGAGTTGCCTGTCATTCATGTCAATGCATCTTTTCCATGTTATCCTTTTGGGATCGATTCCCAACTGGTTGCCTTGAAAGATATGATTATCGATCATGGCTGCCAAAAGGTTATTCGCAGCTCCAACGGCATGCATATCTCCGGTAAAATGCAGATTTATGTCTTCCATGGGCACAACTTGTGCATACCCTCCGCCGGCAGCTCCACCCTTAACCCCAAAGACAGGTCCCAGAGAAGGTTCCCTTAGGGCAATAACAGCTTTTTTCCCGATCCTGTTTAAGGCATCTCCTAAACCTACAGTTGTTGTTGTCTTTCCCTCTCCGGCAGGAGTAGGATTCATGGCAGTAACAAGTATTAGTTTCCCGTCCTTTTTGTTTTCAAGGTCATTAAGAATATTATAATTAATTTTAGCCTTGCAGTGGCCATAATACTCCAGGTATTCTTTGCCAATACCTATGCTCTGCGCAATTTCTTCAATTGGCTTTTGCTTTATACTCTGGGCGATCTCAATATCACTTCTGAATATCATACTCAGCCTCCCATTTAACTATCAAAGACGGATACAAAAAACCATTTTTAAGTAATGCAACGCTTACTGATTACCTGCCGCTTTGTACAATTTGCCTCATTCATCCGAAAGTTCCACGGCAACCAGTGCCTTTCCTGAAGCAGGCACAGGATTAGTTCGAGGCAAGGTTTGTGATGATTTCTGGTATTACTTCAAACAGATCTCCCACAATTGCAATATCTGCTATTTGCATCATCGGTGTGTCCGGGTTTTTGTCAATAGCAATTATTACCTCACAGGATTGCATTCCAACCAGGTGTTGAATCTGCCCTGAAATTCCACAAGCTATATATGCTTTTGTCTGTACAGTTTGGCCTGTCTGGCCAAACTGGTAAGAATACGGTATCCAGCCTGAATCAACAGCCGCGCGGCTAGCTCCAACAGCACCGCCCACTTCTGCAGCAAATTTTCGTAAAATTTCAAAACCAGCCGGACCTTTCACGCCTCTTCCGCCTGCAATAATTATCTGGGCATCACCAAGATTAACAGCGGCTTGATCACTGTGATAGACTTCAATGATTCTTTTTATTTTTAGTGCATCACTATCCTGGACATTTTCCCGAATTATTTCACCAGACCTGCTATAATCTGGTTCGAGAGCTTTCATAACCCTGGGACGTACTGTTGCCATCTGAGGACGATGATTGGAACAACGGATAGTTGCCATGATATTTCCGCCAAAGGCAGGTCTTGTCTGTAACAGATCTCCATTTTCCGGATCTATTCCAAGTTCAGTACAATCAGCTGTTAAACCACAGTTTGTTTTGATGGCAATACGCGGTATCAGGGCGCGTCCCCTGGCCGTAGCAGCACCAATCAGGATTTCCGGTTTATATTTTTCAATCAGCCTAACCATAATACTGGCTTCTATTTCATCAATAAATCCTGAAAGCCTTATATCTTCAACCACAATTACTTTATCCGCTCCGAAGGCAAATAACGAATGCGCCTGTTCTGCAATACCTAAGCCCATTACAACAGCCCAAACCTGAGAAGATCTCGTAGCAGCCAAAGAACTTGCTGCTCCGAGAAGTTCATGAGTAACAGGCTGAATCTTCCCGGAAAGCAACTCGGCTACAACCCAGACATTGGAGTATTTGGACTTATCTTTACTATCAGAAATAATCATTACTTTTTCCTCCAATTACAATATACTGCGAATTCTAAATTCCCGGACAAGCTGGTTGGCACAATCTTGCGGTGAACCTTCAATCCTTTTGGTAATAATATTTCTTGGCGGAGGCGGCGCAGTTTTTACAACTCTTGTTGGTGATCCATCCAAACCGATTTTTTCGATTTCAGCCCCAATATGGGCATGTGTCCAAACCGGAATCTCGATTTTCAGAGCGGCAAGACAGCCTTTAAGAGTAGGAACACGAGGTATGTTAATATCTTTCAGGACTGTTACAACTGCTGGAAAATCCATTTCACAAATGTCATACCCATCTTCGTGCATCCTTTTTACTTTAATACTTTTAGAATCCGCATCTTCGACTCTCAGAACATAAGTTGCCTGAACCCAATCCAGATGAGCTGCAATTCCCGGACCTACCTGAGCGGTATCTCCATCAATAGCTTGTTTTCCACAAATAACCAAATCAACATCACCTATTTTATCAATAGCTTTTGCCAGGGTATAGCTCGTTGCCCATGTATCGGAACCGCCAAAGGCTTTGTCGCTCAAAAGGATCGCCCTGTCAGCACCTAAAGATATTGCTTCACGTAAACTAAGCAATGCTTTCTCAGGCCCCATTGAAAGAACAATTACCTCACCGCCGAATTTATCCCGCAGCTGTATTCCTTCTTCCACAGCATAAATATCAAAAGGATTCATAATTGCTTTTAATCCTTCACGCACAATTCTTTTTGTCTCCGGATCTATCTTCGCTTCGCTGGTTGCCGGAACTTGCTTGATACAAACTACAATTTTCATAAAGTCCTCCTTGTAAGAA